>JALUWO010000275.1 GCA_027019405.1 Candidatus Altimarinota bacterium
ACACCTATTACAAAAACAATAGAATTAAAAACTAGAAAACCATTTAGAGCAGCAGGAGTATATGCCTTACCAGGTCAAACTTTTAAAGTTACAAGATTAGACAATGAACCAGTAAATATTAGTATTTTTGTAAATAGTTTAAGAGCATGAGCAACTCATGAATTTGCAGCATATAATAGGCCAAAATTTTTACAATCAACTCATATTAGTTTATGAACTTGAGAAACTATAAAATTTACTTCTGTTTATGGATGACCAATACAAATTGGATTTAGAGACAATTGATATAATGTAAAATTAAAATTTGAAAATGTATGAGAGCATCCATATTGGAATTGACCAGAAGATAATGAAAAATTTGCAAAAGCTATTCAAGATAACAAATATGATTGGGTAGAGCTTTCAACTCCTTGATTTGAAGTTCATTCAAAAATTGAAAAATTTAAAGAAACTATGAAAAATTGGTGAACTCCTGAACAAGTAGCAGATTGAATAAAAAAATATACTTGAAATTATCCTTTTTCACTTGCTTGATTTCATTGAAATTGAATAGATAAAATACAAGAAGCAGAAACTTTTGCACAAAAATATAACTTACCAATATATGAAGTAGATTTTGTAAAACATATGAATGCAGACCAAGCATCTTGTGGTTATGGTTGTTCAGGAAATCCTTATGATGCATATTGGGCTTTTAATCCGGTTGGTCATGGTGATATACATGAAATAGGTCATTGACTTGAAAAAGCTAAATTTAGATTAAAATGATTTAATTATCATGCAACTACAAATCCATATTCTTATTACACAAAAACTCAATACAATAAAATAACTTGAAAAGATCCAGATTGTCAAAAATTAAATTTTAAAGAATTTTTTGATAAATTAGTTGCAGCTAAAAAATCTTCAAATTATACTTGATATTTAGCTCATAATTTATGGTGAGATTATAAAGATATATGAGATTGGAGATCAGGTTTTATGTTTTATTTACAATCTTTTATGCAAGTTCAAAAACTTGGTAAATTAAAAGATGGTTGGCATTTTCTTACAAGATGGCATATTTTAAATAGAGCTATTCCTTATGTAAAAAAAGATTGGGAAAATAGAAAAGCTAGCATAGGTTTTTCAAATTATACTCTTGATGAGTTCAACAAAATTTCAAACAATGATTATATGCTTATTACTATGAGTTTTGCAGCTTGATTAGATTTTAGAAACTACTTTGATATGATGGGACAGCCTTATACTGAAAAAGCTGTAAAACAAGTTGAAAGTTTCCATTTCCCTAAAACTAAAAAAATATTTTTTATTTCTACACCAGATGGTTATTGTAAAAAAGATGGCTATGGTGATTATTTAGATAAAAAATATGTAGAAATTACAAAAAATACTACTTGGCCAGAAATTAATAATACTTCAACTTGAATTATTAATAAATGAAATATAAATAATATAAATCATCACTGATGAACAACTTTCAAGGCTCCTACTTGTCAAAATACTCAATTAATATGCAAACAAGTATGAAATAAATTTAGATTATATATAAAAGATTGAAATATATGTCAGAACTGAAATTTATGAAAAAAATGTAGTGATAAAGAAATTCAAATAGTAATTAATAATAATTTAACTAAAAATAGTTATTATATAAAAATATGAACTTTTAAAATACTACAAATTCAAAATAGTAAATACAATCAATTATTTGAAAAAATATGAAGATATATTATATTAAAAAACTTTTCATTAGAAAATAAACAAAAAATAATTAATATTATAAACAAAATTGAAAAGTTATTAAATATTTATAGTATCAAAAAAACAATAAAAAAAGAACTTATAAATGAAGTCAAACTTTTTTCAAATACATATAATAAAATATTAAATAGCAAAAAAGATAATCATATAAATACAAAAAAAGATAGTTATAATTATTATGATTATCTTACAAAAAATAAAAATATACAATATCAAATAAAACTTAAAATTTATATTAAAAAGCTTTTACATAAACAGAATTTTTCAAAAAATAAATTAATAATTTTAAAAGAAAAAATTGAAAATATACTAAACAATAAAAAAATTACTACTAAATTAAAAAGTGATAAATTATTAATATACATAATTCTTAGAAAAGCTATAATTGAAGAACTAACAAATTAATAAATTTGTTAGCTCTTTTTTAAACTTGCAATTATTAGATTTTCTATAAAATAATTATAATTAATTTTTAAACTTATAAATAATGGCTTCAAACAATGAAACTGTAATAAAATTTGATAGTGTATTTTTTGAATATGTTCATCCAAAGCTTATACTAGATGATGTTACTTTTAATGTAAGATCATGAAAAAAAATAACTATAATGGGACAAAATGGTGCTTGAAAATCTACTATTTTTAAACTTATAACTTGAGAATTAAAACCAAAAATTGGAAAAATTCATACTCCATCATGAACAACAATTGCTACTGCTTTTCAAGTTATGCCAAAAGAAGATAAACAATTAACTGTAAGAGATTATTTTAGAAAATATAAAAAAGCCTTAGAAACAGAAAATATTGATAAAGAAATAATGGAAGTATTAAGAGCTGTAAATTTAACTACAAGTCTTGATAAAAAAATAAATGATTTTTCTTGAGGACAACAAGCTAGATTATTATTAGCAGCTGCTTTAATCCAAAATCCTGATATATTATTACTTGATGAACCAACAAATAACTTAGATAAAGATTGAATTTACCATCTTGAAGATTTTCTAAAAGAATATAAAAATACTGTTTTAGTTATTTCTCATGATGCTGAGTTTCTAAATAGTTTTACTGATTGAGTATTATATCTTGATGTACATACAAAACAAGTAGAACAATATGTATGAAACTATTATGATGTAGTAGAACAAGTTTCAAGAAAAATAGAAAAAGAAAATATGGCAAATGCTAGAATGAAAAAAGAAGCTGAAGATAAGATGGCTCAAGCTAATACTTTTGCCCACAAATGAGGAAAACTTAGAGCTGTAGCAAAAAAACTAAAAACTGAAGCTGAAAACCTAAAAGAAAACATATGAGATAAAAGAAAAGAAGATAAAGCAATAAAAGATTTTACAATTGAATGTCAAGAATGAATTGGTTGAGAAATACTAAAAATAAATTCTGTATGAGTAGTTGAAAATTGAGAAATGACTCAGAAAAAAGTTGATAAAGTTCTTAGAAAAGATACTCATATGCTTCTTTCTGCTCCAAACTGAATGTGAAAATCAACTTTTTTAAATGCTCTTGCTAAATGAGAAGCAGAAGGAGTAAAAATCTGAGAATGAGTAAAAATTGGTTATTATACACAAGATTTTCATAATCTAGATTTTGAAAATACTACTTATGATGAATTAAGAAAATACTGACCAAATCTAACAGAACAAGATTTTAGAGCTCAAGCTGCTAGAATGCTTATAGATTGAGAAATGATGAAAACAAAAATTGGTCACCTATCAGAATGACAAAAAGGTTTAGTTGCATTTTGTGCCTTAATTTTTCAAAAACCTTGATTATTAATATTAGATGAACCAACAAATCATATAAATTTTAGACATATCCCTGTAATTGCAAAAGCATTAGATGAGTATACTGGAGCAATGATTCTAGTAAGCCATGTTGATGAATTTGTATGGAGTATAAGAATTGATGATTATCTAGATTTAGATCAACTATAAAAAAAGATAATTATAATTATTATAAAGTATATATAACTAGTCATTATTGTAGTGATTTAAAATAATTTTTTTAAAATTAAAGATAAAAAAATATATTTGCAAAAATATATTTTTTTATATAATTAAATAAATCTTTTAAAAGCATTTGAGTGGCTATCAACCACAAGCTGGGAGAAGAACAGATTATTAATAATCTTATTAGACCTCCTCAGAGTTTAAAATCTCTGTTATCAAAATTAAAATTAAGTATAGCTTTTAGGTGGTACCTTCCCTTTTTAAAAAGGGACCAAAAGCATAAAAATAAATTATTTATTTTTATGCTTTTTATTTTTATAAAAAATAATATATGGAAACAAAGAAAAAATTACATATAATTAATAGTTTAGTATTAGCATTACTTACTACAGGTTTTATTTGATGTGTATATATTATTATAAAATATAATTTAGATAATTCTTCTAGTATATGAGTACAATATTTATGATGATTATTTTTATTTTTCTGATTATTTTGGATATTTATGAAATATTGAGAATTTTTTATAAAAGAAGAAAAAGAATTATTAAATAATAAAAATAAAGATGAAAAATAAACAAATACTATTACTTAGAATTTGTTGACCTTGATTTAAAGACTTAATTGATTGAAAAACAAAATATAGGTTTAGAGAGGTTAAACCATATTGGGAAACAAGACTTTTAAAAAAAGACTGAACACCAAAAGATTTTGATGAAGTTCATATAAAAAACTGATATAAAACTAATTCTCCATTAGCCATTTTAGAATTTAAATGAAATCTATGAATTTTTGAACATGAATGAAAGCCTCATTTTAAACTTGAACTTGGAAAAATCTTAGATGTTCAAAATTATGAAATTTAATTTTTAAAAATTTTTATGAAAACAAAAGATATAGTAAAAAATTTAAAAAATTTTTTAGAAAGTGATGATTTTATACAACTTGATGAATTATTACATGAAGTATATTCTACTGAAATGAGTACAGAACAAATAGATAAACTAAGTGATATACTTGATGAAGCAACCTTATATATAGAACTAAAAGAACAGGAGTATAAAAATACAGCATTAGAAATGCTTGAGAATTTATAAAATAATAAACTAATTATGTACAAAAAAGTAAACCCAAAACAAAGTTTTCCAGAATTAGAAAAAGAGATAATAAATTTCTGGGATAAAGATAAGACTTTTGAAAAGTCTATTCAAACAAGAAAAGATTCTGAAGAATTTAACTTCTATGATGGTCCTCCTTTTGCAACAGGAACTCCACACTATGGACACTTGCTTGCTTGAACAATAAAAGATGTAATTCCTAGATACCAAACAATGCTTGGAAAAAGAGTTGATAGAGTGTTTGGTTGGGATTGTCATGGACTTCCTATTGAAAATATTGTTGAGAAAAAAATGGAGATTTCAGGAAGAGATGATATAATGAAAGTTTGAGTAAAAAACTTTAATGAAGAGTGTAGAGCAAATGTAGCTTGATATACTGATGTTTGGAAACAAACTGTAAAAAGAATATGAAGATGGGTAGATATGGAAAATGCTTACAAAACTATGGATTTAAATTTTATGGAATCTGTTTGGTGGGTATATAAAAGCCTTTATGATAAATGATTAATTTATGAATGAAATAGAATAGTTCCATATTGTCCTAGATGTACAACTCCCCTATCAAACTTTGAAGTAAATCAAGGATATAAAGATAAACAAGATAAAACTGTAACTGTAAAGTTCAAAGTTTTAAACAATGAAAATAAATATATTTTAGCTTGGACAACTACACCATGGACTTTAATGAGTAATTTATGACTTGCTGTTTGAGCAGATATAACTTATGTTGAAATAAAAGATAATAAATCATGAGAAACTTATATTTTAGCAAAAGATAGATTAAAAGATTATTATAAAAATGAGGATGATTACTCTATTATCAGAGAATATCCTGGAACTTGTTTGCAAGGCATAAAATATGAACCTATTTTTGATGATTTCAAAGTAGAAATTGAAGATATGTGAGAGGATTTAGGTTCAAATATAAAATTGTGAAAAAATACTTATAGTGTTGTAATTGGTCATCATGTAACTACAGAAAGTGGTACCTGAATAGTTCATATTGCTCCAGCTTACTGAGAAGATGATTTTATTATTTGAGAAAAAAATGACTTAGGTTTTGTAGCTCATATAGATGATTCTTGAAAAGTTATAAATACTCTATCAGATAATTGAAAATATGTTTTTGATTATAATGAAGAAGTAATAAAAACTTTAAAAGATAGAGGTGATTTAATAAAAATATCAACAATAGACCATTCTTATCCACATTGTTGGAGATGTGATACTCCTTTAATTTACAGATGAATCTCTGCTTGGTATGTTGCTGTAGAAAAAATAAGAGATAAAATGATAGCTAATAATCAGAAAGTAAATTGGGTTCCAGAAGTGATAAAAAATTGAAGATTTGGTAAATGGTTAGAATGAGCTAGAGATTGGAATATTTCAAGAAACAGATATTGGTGATCAGCTATTCCTGTTTGGCAATCAGAAGATAAAAAACAAGAAGTTTGTATAGGTTCTGTAGAAGAAATGTATGAACTTAACAAAGATTTTGGACAAATAGAAAAAAAAGACTGAAAATTTTATTATACTGATACTCAAAAAGAAGTTGATATTCATAAACATTTTGTTGATGAAATAAAACTAAAACACCCTAAAACTTGAGTAGAATTAAAAAGAATTCCTGAAGTCCTTGATTGTTGGTTTGAATCATGAGCTATGCCCTATGCCTCAAAGCACTATCCTTTTGAAAATTCTGATAATTTTAAATTTCCTGCTGATTTTATAGCTGAATGACTTGATCAAACAAGAGGTTGGTTCTATACTTTACTTATTTTAGGAACAGCACTTTTTGATAATACTCCATACTTAAATGTAATTGTAAACTGAATAATTTTGGCTGAAGACTGAAAAAAAATGTCTAAAAGCTTAAAAAATTATCCTGATCCAAATGAAGTTTTAGAAAAATATTGAGCTGATGCTCTTAGATTCTATTTAATGAATTCTCCTGTTGTTGAAGCTCAAGAATTTAGATTTAGTGAATCTTGAGTAGAAGAAGTAGTTAAAAAAACAATTTTACCTCTTTGGAATACTTTCTATTTCTATACAACTTATGCAAATATAGATAAATTTAAACCTAGAAAAGGTAATATTTATCTAGTAAGACATGGACAAACTAATAATAATAAAAATAAAATAGTTAATTGAGGTAATGATGATTTAGATTTAAATGAAACCTGAATAGCTCAAGCTCATAATTTAGGGAAACAACTTGCTACTCAAAAAGATTTAAAATTTGATATAATAATAACTAGTCCTATGACTAGAACAAAAAATACTACTAAAATAATAAAATCATATTTATGAAATACAGTAGAAATTATTGAAGATGAAGCTTTTAGAGAACAAAGTTATGGAGAATTTAGATGAATGAGTCATAAAGAAATAATTGAAAAATATAATTGTAAAAATAATTGAGAACTAAGTAAAATATATAGAAATAATTCAGAAGAAAACTTAGAAAAATTTGTAGAAAGAGTTGAAAAAGGATATAAAGAATTAGAAAAAAAATATAAATGAAAAAATGTATTACTCATAACTCATTGATGAGTTTCTAGAGCTATAAATAAGTATATTAATAACTTATCAATTGAAGAAGCTTTTTACAAAGTAGCACCTGTAAAAAATTCTAAATTATATAAACTTCCAAATTATAAAAAATCAAATCCTCTTGATAAATGGATTATTTCAGAATTAAATAAACTTATACAAGAAGTAAGAAATGGTTTTGATTCATATAAATTAAATAATGCAACAAGACCTATTGTTAAATTTATGGATAATCTTACAAATTGGTATATAAGAAGATCTAGAAAAAGATTCTGGAAATCTGAAAGTGATATTGATAAAATTGAAGCATATAATACTTTAAATGATGTATTAATTGAATTATCAAAAATAATATCTCCATTTATGCCTTTTATAAGTGAATATATTTATAAACAATTAACAGATAAAGAATCTATACATCTAGATTTATACCCTGAAAGTAATCCTTGATTCATTTTTAATGAATTAAATAAAAATATGGAAGAAACTCAAAACTTCATTACACTTTGATTATCAGCTAGAGCAAATGAAAAAATAAGAGTAAGACAACCTTTAGCTTATACAAAAATATGAACTGATTTAAGAGATTATTATAAAGATATTTTAAAAGAAGAATTAAATGTAAAAGAAATTAAAATATTTGATAAATCTGAAATGCCTAAAAAAATCTGTAAACCAAATGGTAGAGCTATTTGACCTAAATTTGGTAAAGATGTAAAGTTTATAATGCAACAAGCAAAGTCTTGAAATTTTGAAGAACTTGAAAATTGAAATGTAAAAGTATGAGATTTTGAACTTGAAGCTTGAGATTTTGAAATAGTTTTAGAATCATCAAATAATAATAAAAACTTAAATGAATCCATGGAATCTGGTTTTGGAACAGCTGTTTCTATCTCAACAGAAATTACTCCAGAATTAAAATCTGAATGATTAAGTAGAGATATTGTAAGACAAGTTCAAGAAGCTAGAAAAGATGCTAAATATAATGTAGATGATAGAATACAAGTTTCTATATCATGAGATAATATATATAATATTTTAGAAAATTTTTGAAAATACATAGAGAATGAAACTTTATCTAAAATTGTAGAAAATATAAAAAATCCAGATTTAGAAAAAGAAGTTGAAATAGAATGAGAAAAAATTATTTTAAAAATTAAAAAATAATTTTGACATATAATAAGAAAAGGATATATATTAAATTACTTAATATATATCTTTTTTAAAATATGGATGAATTAATAGAAAAAACAGGTACAACAAAAATATATTCTCCTGAATGAGATTTAATACCTGACAATTTAGAAAAAGCTATTTCTAATAAAGAGATAAGTTTAGAAGAAGCTCAAGAAGCTATTACTTATGCTTTAAAAGAAAAACAAATAACTGAAGAACAAAAAACAAAAGTTGAAAAATTACTTTCTGCATAAAAAAAAGAGATTTTAAAATCTCTTTTTTATTTATAAAACTTATTATAAAATAATTTTAATTTTTTCTCATAATTTTGGAACTAATATATCAACTTTTTTATTTATACATTCTATTACTTCTTTTAATTTTTCTCTATTTTCATCTCAATGAGTTAAAGCTAATTTAGCATTTTTTGAATAATTTAACTGTTTTCAAGAAAAATCTATTAAATCATTTTTTCACATATGAGAAGAATATCATCAAATAGACTCTATCTTACATTTTACATCATATTCTTCTCAATCAATACTAATTTTTTTAGCTCAACCACTAGCTTTTAATAATTGTTTTTCTATATCAAGCAATTCTCTTCATAAAGTTCATTCAGCAACATATCAAGTTAAAATTAAAGTTGCTCTTTCATCTGAAATTATATTCTTTATATGATTTATTATTGCTCCTCATTGAAGCATTCAACCAGAAGAAATAATTATATCATTATCTCATGCTCTTTTTCATTCATATAATTTTTTATATTCTCCAAATTGTAATTCTCTAATTTGTTCCTTTCAAAAAACTGATTTTTGAATTAATGGATCCAGAATTTTATATAATTCTGGAAAATGATTTATAAAAACTTTTGTAATTTTTGAAGCAAGAGGAGAATCTTGAATAATAAATCAATTAAAAACTCATTTTGATAATTCTTCTATATCTTCTTCAATACTTGAAATCTGAGAAAATAATTTATTTTTTTGCTGTAAATCTTCTTCTCATAAATTATTTCTAGATTTTAATTTATTATATTGTTTTTTTAATTTTGATTTATTATTATAAAGTTTTTTTATTTTATCAATATTTCATAAATTATTTTTTTTATTTTCCAATAATTCTACCAAAACTTCTTGAGTTCTTTCAAGAGAAAAAGCTGCTATAAGTTTCTTTCAAGGTCTGTTTAAAATATCAATCAATCTCTCAAATTCTCTTATTTTATCTGGATGATTTCTATCTGAATAAGTTGATTCTAATTGTACATAATCATATTTTAAATCAGGAATATCTGGTTTTCAAGATAAATTAGGCTGAGTTACTTTTCATAAATCTCAAGAAAAAAGTAAATTTTTATGAGATTTTTTTATTTCTTTATGTCAATCAAAAGAATCTACTCTTCTTAATAATCAATTAACTTTACTTTTAACTTCTTTAGTTATATAACTTATAGAAGCCATTGCACTTCATTCAATATGTCCAGCTTTATAAAATCTTATTTTTAAACTTTCAACAATTTTTTCATTTTCTTTTTCTAAAATTGGTTCCAATCTTGAAATAATTTTAGAAAGCTGTTTTTTTGTATATGGTAAAGGTTTTATTAATTCCTTTAAATTCTCTATATCAGAAGTAAATAATATATCAAATTCCTTTAAAAATTCTCTATGATATAATATAAAATCTTCTATTGAATCAAAATCTCATAATTCTTCCAAATTTATTAAATTAGGATTCTTATTATATTTTTTTACAATTTTATAAGATTTATAAAGTTCTTCCCTTATTCTTTTATTTTCTTTATTATATTCTACTACTTCATTATATTTATTTTTTAACTTATCAATTATTACTTGTTTTAATCATGGTAAAACATAAATTTTCTTATTATATCATTCTTCTATAATTTGTGCTAATCTTTCTATTACTTCAGAATCTTTTTTTGTAATTACTATTCTACTATCAAGACTCATTTCTTCTCAATATTCTAAAGTCTCTATATGTTCTAATGTTTCATAAACATCATTAACATCATATAATAATTCTGGAATATTTTTATTTAAATATTCTTCAATATCTGAGGAATTCTCTATCTTATATTTTTCTAATATGATTTTAATAAAACTAAAAAAACTTTCTAAATGAATATCTCTAGCAATATCTTCTAATTCTTTTTTAATCTTAATTATTTCACTTTGAATTAAATCTGAATCATCTAACTTTTTATATAAATTAATAAAATTATGAAATTTAATTAAACTTCATCATTTTGATTTAATTGTCTTATCTTGTTTAGTAAATTCTTCTAATTTTTTATTAGATAAAATATAAATATTTTCTAAATTTATATTTCATGCAATATTATTCAATTTTTTCTTAATTTTATCTTTTTCTTTTCCATTTATTTTTAAATTACTTAACTGTGAATAATAATTTACAAAAATTAAATATTCTCTTAATTTTTGTCATTTTTTCTTGTTTCATTCAATTAATTCTTCCTGTTGCTTTTGAGTAAGAGTTATATAATCTTGCCACATTAATAAAGCTAAATCTTTAGTAACAGAAGTCATTATTATTTTTCATTTAAATCATGCTTTTATAAGTTGTGGGACTCTTCAAATATGATCCATATGAGCATGAGTAATAACAAGAAAATCAGCATTTAATAATTCTTTTGATATTTCTTTATTTAATAAATCTGCATTTTTACTTCATTGATGCATTCAAAAATCTATTATGATAGAATTTCATCATAATACATCTTTTGAAGATTTTAATAAAGTAGATGATCAAGTAAGACTTGCTCAAGCTTCTTTATCATCAATTCATCAAATATATTTTATATCTACATGAGCCATATTATTTTATTTTAAAATATATATTTTGTTGTATTTCATCAACTCTTGAAACTTCAAAATTAAAATTATCTCATAATCAAATTATCTCTCAAGTCTCATTATTTACTAATCTGTAAACTCAATCAAATAATTTTTCTTTATAAAATTCTTCTAATATTTTGGGTTCTAGATATCAACTAACAGTATTATTAAGTATTATTTTTACTCATTGTTTTCCTATATCATCAATATATCAGTTAGATTCTTCTCAAATTTTATCCTTAAATAATACATAAGCTAAATAACTATTTATATCTCTTTCATTTTCAATAGCAACTTGTTCTTGAATACTACATCTCTCAGCAATTTCTGGAAGGATATTTTTATAATGATTAAATTTTTCTTGAGTAAATTCTCCTTTCAATATATCTTTTATAATTCTATGAATTTGAGTATCTGAATATCTTCTTATGGGTGAAGTAAAATGACTATAATAGTTTAAAGCTAAACCAAAATGTCATTCTTTTTCTGCTGTATAAGTAGCTTTTTGTAAAGAAATAGTAATTCTTTTATTTAAATACATCTCTTTGGAATCTCATTTTATTTGTTTTAATAATTTTGAAAAACTTTCAGGACTTCAAAGAGAAAATTCTTTTTTAACTCATAAAACTTTCAAAATATTTTCAAGTTTTATAATAGAATATGCTTCTGGAATTCAATGAGTTCTAAAAACAAAAGGAAATTCATCAAATCACAGTTTTTTTAAATCTTGTTCAACTAATTGAGGAATTATATTATTAGCAATAACCATAAAATTTTTAATCCAATCATTTGAATTATATTTTGGATAAGATTTTATTCAAATAGGTTCTTTTTTCTCATCTACTATGATTTTTGTTTCAGTTGAATTTATTTCTAATTCTCAATTTCTTTGTAAGAAACTTCAAATTTTTTCTGACAAATCACTTGCTAATTTTGCTTGTTGAACTAAATTTTTAGTAACTTTATTTCAAAATAATAAATCATCTTTTTGTTTTATTTCTCAAAAATTAATTTTATCCATTTCTTCATAAGTCATTCTAAAATTTGTATTTATAACTGACTCATAATAACTTGATTCTTCCAAAATAGGTTTTCAATTTTTATCAATTACTATTTCTGCTGTAATAGTAAGCTTGTCTGTATGAGGATTTAAACTACAAATATCATTAGATAGTTTTTCAGGATACATAGGAGTAACTCTATCTGCATAATAATAAGAATTTCATCTTAAAATAGCTTCATTATCAAGTTCACTTCCTTCTTCTACATATTCAGCCACATCTGCAATATGAACATATAATTTAATTTTTCAATTACCTAATTTTTCAATACTAACTGCATCATCTAAATCTTTTGAATCAGGTCAATCAATTGTAATAGTAAATAATTTTCTTAAATCTTTTCTATTTTCTATTTTTGTTTCAACATCTGCTTCTATTCTATTAACTTCTTCTAAAACACTTTCAGGAAAATTAAGTCTTAGTCAATTACATGCTGCTATTTCTAATATTTCTACTCAATAATCTCAAATTCTGGCTATTTTTTCTTCTATTTTTATCTCATTATTACCTAAAACTTTTATCTTCACTATATCTCAAATTTCAAAATCCTTATTATTTAACTTTTCTAATTCATATTCTTTTTTAATACCATCAACTTGTAAATATTTTTTCCCATTTTTTTCTATAATAACTCAAGTAGAAAAAACTAAAGATTCTTGTAATACTTCTTTTACTAAAGCTTGTTTTCTTCAATTAATATTTCATAAAATAGTTCTTACTTTATCTCATGTCTTTGCTCATAATAAATTTGATTTTTCAATGAAAATTGATTCTTTCTTTCAAGGAATAATTAAATATCAATTTCAAGAATTATCTAATCTAATAAATCATTCTATAATATTTTCTACAACTTCAATTACATCACTAATAACTTTTACTACTTTATAATTAGGTATATTTGGATTTTCTGATATATTTAAAATTTCTACTTCATCTCAAGATTTAGCTTTTCAAATATTTTTTGCCTCAATAAAATATTGACCATCAACAACCCCATTTTCTCAAATAAACTCTAATTCTCATTTAATAGTTTCTCAAGACATAATTTTTATATTATTGATATTTTTATATATAATAAAAATATATAAGTAATAGTCAATATATTTTTGACAAAAAATAAAAAGTTAGTTTAATTTAATAAACTAACTTTTTATAAATAGAAAATTAATCATTTAAAGCTTCATATACTTCACCTGCAATTTTTATACTTGGAGTAAGAGTTTTATCTCAAGTATGCCATTTAGCTGGACAAGCAGCACTTGGATTTTCTCTCATAAATTGTAAACCTTCAATTTTTCTAATTAACTCTTCACTGTTTCTTCATTGAGCTCAAGAAGTAACTTCTATTCATCTTAAAACTCCATCTGGATCAACTATAAAAGTTCATCTTCCTGCCATACCAGATTCTTCATCCAATACATTATAAATATCACTTACAACTAAATTATGATCAGATAACATTTTATAATCAAAATTTTCCATTAATTTTTCTTCTTTTAACCATGCTTTATGAGAAAAAACAGAATCAGTTGAAACTGATAAAACTTCTACTCACATTTTTTCAAATACTTCTTTTTGATCAGCTAAGTCTCTCATCTCAGTTGGACATACAAAAGTAAAATCAGCTGGATAAAAAACTAAAACATACCATTTTCCTTTTAAATCTTCTGATGACATTTTTCAATCAGTATCAGTTTTTGGATCATAATATCACATAGTCCAAGAAGGAGCTTGATTATCTATTTTTGCTTGTTCAAAAGTATTAAATTCTTCCATAATATTTTTATTAAAATAATAAGATAAATGAGAATTATTCTCATTTATCTTATTATATATTTATTATATTAAAGTCAAGATTATTTTACATTTATGATAATATTTTTATCTGCTTGATTAAAACTATGATCAAAAACTTCTATTTTAAAAATATGAGTTCATTTTTTTAGTTTAGATGTATTAAGTACATAATTTATTTTTCTTGTTTGTAAACCTAATTTTAATATTTTTCAATCAATATAATAATTTAAACTTCTAATTTTTGAAGTTTCAATTATCTTTCAAGTAATACTTATATTATCTCAAGAAATAATATTATATATATCTGGTCAATCAAGCTTAATAATAGGTTTAATTATATCTTTTCATAAAATTGTTACACTCTGAAAATCTTTATATGAGTATCATTGATTATCTACAGCAACAAAACTTAAAGTAACAATTTTATTTGCATATCTTTCTGGAATATTAAAAGTAGTTTTTTTAACTCATTTTAATAATCAAAAAATAGGTATTTCTTTTACTTTATCATTATTTAATAAAATATATAATTTTGATATTGGCCTTGTACTTTTAAATCATATCTCAACATAATTTTCTCAAACAAACAATTTTTCTCAATCACTAATTGAACCATTAATTAAAGCACTTCATTTTCAATTTCTATTACATATTTTATCATTATAAGATGTTATAATATTTCAAACATTTCAATATTCTTTTTTCCAATCTCATTTTTTAACCCATTCTTGTACAGGATTTTCCCATTTTGGATTAGTAGGCTCTAATGAATGAAATTGTAATAAATATCATCTTTTAATTGCAAATTTTGGAGTTTCAGGTGTCACTTTTCAATTACATAAAGTATCTACACTAACTTCTCTCAAAGAATTATCATAATCAGTTGGAGCATTTAAAAATAAACTTGAAACTAAAAAATTTTGTGGAAATCAATCTGGACTAGGTAATAATCAAGATACATTTGAAACATTTAACTCTTTTACTCAGGCAGGCCTTTTCCAATCTTCAACAATCAAATCTTTATGTGCATAATCCATATAATCTCTCATAATTGGTCATGCTCATTCTAATCAATTTCAATTATAATATAATTTTTCTCAATCAGTATTTCAGACCCAAACTACAGTAGTAATCTGAGGAGTATATCATATAGTCCATAAATTTCTTGGATATATTTCTTTTACTCAATTTTTATAAAATTGTTTTGTAGAAGTTCAAGTTTTTGCTGCCAATTTTCTACCAGGAATAGTCATATAATTATTCCAAAATTTTGGTCTAGCACTAGTATCAGTTAAAATACTATTCATTATATAAGCCAAAGCAGGATGAATAACAGGTACTTTTTCTTTTTTCTTTACAGTATTATCTTCAATTATATTTCATTTACTATCAACAATTTTTAGTATAGGATTTATTTCTACTTTTCTTCATAGATTAGCAAAAACACTATAAGCTCAAGCCAATTCTAATGGAGTCATAAGTCAAGTTCAAAGAGCCATAGATGCTCAGTATACATATTCCTTATGATATTTTTTTCTATATTCTTCTTTAAAATCAGACAAAGTTTTTACTCAAAGTTTTTTCATAAAATTAATAATAACTCTTTCTCATCAAGATAAGAAAAACATCTTTATTGCAGGAATATTTCTTGAATTATCTAGAGCTCTATCAATTGACATTTTTCACATAAATTTACCATCAAAATTTTGTGGAGAATAATCAGAAGGAAAAACAGTTTTTAAATCATAAACAGGAGTTTTAGTTCAAATTTTATTATTTTTTATAGCAAGAGAATATACAAATGGTTTGAATGTAGAACCAGGTTGTAATCTTGATAAAATCATATTATTATTTCATCAATTTTCAGTATCAAAATAATCTCTTCATCATACCATTGATAAAATTCATCAAGATTTATTATCTATACTAACAAGTGCATCATTTTTGGCTCCAAATTTTTTAGCATTTATGTCTCCATAAGACTTTATAAGTGATATAGCTTTATCTTGAAGTTTTGAATCAAGTGTTGTATAAATACTTAATCATCACTTTTCAACAACATCCTTTCAATATTTTTTTTCTAAATAATCCTTTACATACATAACAAAATAAGGATATTTTATCTTGTCTGAATATTTTTTAAATCTAAATCAAAATGAATCTAACAATGCTTTTCTATACTCTCAAAAAGTAATATATTTATCCTCAAGCATCCTTCATAAAATATAATCTTTTCTTCAAGTTTGATATTCTATATAATTTTTACCATCCTTAATTCTTATAGAATTTAAAAAATCAAGTAATTTATCATAATCAATAACAGAACATCAATCACTATCAATTCTAAAATTATTTTTTAAATATTCTTTTTTAATTCAACAAATTAATAATCTTCAATCTACATCTTTAAATTTTAATTGTTCTATAAATCAAGTCAATTTTCAAACAATTCATTTATAAATTATAATATCTTTTTTAGTTAACAATTTCAAAGATTCATTTTCTTTTCATTTCTCATAAATATAAGGATATCATAAAAGTTTATCTGCATGATTATATGGTGATAATCATGAAGGTGCTTTAGGTAAAGAAGCTAATATAGATGATTCTAATACATTTAAATCTTTTGCCTTCACTCAAAAAAATGTATTTGAAGCTTGCTCTATTCAATATGAATTTGAACCAAAAAATATTTTATTTAAATATAACTCTAAAATTTTCTTTTTATCAAATACTTTATTTAACTTCCAAGACAACCATAATTCTTTTATTTTTCTCTCAATTTTTCTAGCATTTGATAAATAAGTTACTTTCATTAATTGTTGAGAAATTCAAGATGTTCATTGAGGTCTATGTCAAGTAATAATAGAGACTAAAATTGATCTAGAAATACCTATTATATCAAATCAAGGAGTAGTCCAAAATCTTTTATCTTCTCATGCTACAATAGCATTTATCATATTTTTACTTATATTATCATAATCAACATAAGTTCTTTTTTCCTTAAAAATTTTATATAATTCCTTTCAATCTCTATCATAAATAGTAGAAGATTCATCAATTGACATATTTTGTAAATTTTCTACAGGAGGAAGTGGAACTATATATTTTTGATAAAAAATCAATCAAGCAATTATTCAAAAAATAAAAAAAGATAAAATAAGAAAAATAAAAAACTTTAAAAATGAAAATCATCATTTTTTATTTTTTTTTGCATATTTTTTCTTAGTAAATGTTCTTTTTGTATTTTTTACTGATTTATTAGATATTTCTTTTTTCATTATTTTAAATTATTTTTTAAATTTTTAAAAACTTTTTTATAATCATTTCATAAAACTATTTCAATTCATACATCATCATCTTTTGATTTTATTGGAGTAAAAACTTCAACTATTTTTTTTATTCAAGTAATTTTTTTTATAAATTCTAAGGTCATAGAATCCTTAACTATATTATTATAAAAAATAGTACTATTTTTATAATTCTTATTATAAATATTTCAAATTGAATTATTTTTAGGTATATTTAATCAAAATCTTATAAAAGATGTTGCTAAATCTCAAGCTATTCATCTTATTTTTGTAGCATTATAAATATTTATTTTAATCTTTTCTTTAAAGATATCTGGATTATTAAATATTAAATCAGAAAATATTTTTATTTGTTTATAATTTGATATATTTCATAAATATGCTCAATTAGGTAAAACAACTGAAGCTCATCAAAATAAATCTCTTTTAGGAACATATAATAATCATCAAGCTCTACAATCTGGATCTCAAAAAAAACAAGAGTCATTTAAATTAAAAGATAAAATTTTATATTTATTTCAAGTTCAAACTTGATTAAATATTTTAATCATATCAAACATAGTTAAATCTGTATCAACATATTTTTTAAAAACATCATAAAATTTCTTAATTTTATATATCTTTGAAAAAAATCATCCCTCATTTAATTTATACTTAACTGCTTGGATTATTTGTTGTTGTCTTTGTGATCTTGCAAAATCACTTGTTGAATGTCTGCTTCTTGCATACATCAATGCTACATCTCAATCAAAAAGCCAAGTTCATTTTTTTATAATCAATCTTCTATATCACCAATTTCAATCAGGATATCTATTATCTATTAATGTACTTGGAACTGTAATTTTAACTCATCATATAGCATCTATAAAAGCAGAAAAACCCTCAAAATCAATATTTATATAATAATTAATTTTTTCTCAAGTAATTTGAGTTATTTTCTTTTCCAAAGCTTCCAATCACTTTTTTTTACTTCATAATTCAACTTTTTCTATTGCATATATTTGATTTATTTTTCAAAACTTATTATTTCAATATTCTACATACAAATCTCTTGGTATAGAAAGCATAGTAATAGTTTTTGTTTTTTTATTTATAGATGCTAAAATAATTGTATCAGTTAAATTTGGAGCATCATTCAATTTTCATCATCTTCATAATAATAAAATATTTATTTTATTATCAACATAATTTTTAATATTATTTTTAATACTATTTTTATTTTCTAAATTATTTTTAGAATTATTTAAATTAATAGTTAAATTATTTTTAACATCATTTCATATATTTTTATTAGTTTTAGTTATACTTAAAAAATCTATATTTTTTATAAAATAAATAAAAAACATAGCTAATAAAAATATTGAAAAAATAGCTAATATAACAAAAACTTTTACAAAACTATTTTCTTTTTCTATTTTTTTCTTTTTAAACATTAAATCAATATAAATTAAATCTTAGATTTTAAAGAAATTTTACTTATTTTTTAGTTTTTTTCAAAAAAAAATTATACTTTTTATTATTTAAAATTATAATAAATAACACATTTATTATTTAATAATATTTAAAATTATGATAAGTTTAACTGAACAATGAAAAAAACACCAACCTTTAGTTAAGGTAGATTGAGAAAATATTGTAATAAATATTGGTAGAGAAATAGAACATCCAATGCAAGAAGTACATTTAATTGAAAATGTAGATATTTTACAATATACTACAGCTTGATTATTAAGAGTAAAAGAAATTAAGTTTTCTGCTTGAGATAAACCTGAAGTAAGTTTCCCTATTTCTGAATTAAAACCAGGAACATATAAAGCTCAAGCAAAATGTAATTTACATTGAACTTGGGATGATGATTTCACAATATAAAAAAATAAACAATCAAATGATTGTTTATTTTTTTATTACATCCCCATTCAACCAGGCATATTCATTCCCATTTGAGACATAACTCATTGCATTTTTTCAGCTGCAACTTCTTGAGATTTTTTTACTCATTTATTAACAGCTTCACTAATTGCTTTTTCTAAAGCTTCTTTTTGAGAAGCATTTAAACCAGGGATAAGTTCATCTGTTTCAAATTCAGTTTTTTCAACTTTCATTTCACCATTAACAGTAACAACTAAACCTGAAACTTCAGCTTCAATTAAAGTATTTTCTAAATCTTTTTTAACTTTCATTGCTTCTTGTTGCAATTTCATCATTTCTCAAGCTTTTGAAAAATCCATATTATATATTTTTTAAATATTAAATTAAAATTGTAGAAAAATATTATAAACTTTTATTTTTTTTGCAAATATTTTTTTTATATGTTACAATTATATTGTATTTATAAATTAAAATATTTTTTTATGACAACAACAGCACAAACAACACAAGATCAAGATGATGATTTAATTATCTTTGAAGATGATTTAGATGAAACTCCAGAAGATAATACTAAAAAAGAAGAAAATACTGATTCATCTAATCAATTAAATGATATTGAATTAAATTTAAATGATTCAAATACAGTTTCTGATTTAATGAATAACAATCAAGAAACAGAAAATAATAATGAAAGTTTATTAGATTTTGATCTTTGAACAGATAATAATGAACTTGAATTACCAGAAACATCTACTCAAGAAGAAAGTAAAAATGATGATGCTCTTGACCTTGGTGGTTTAACTGATTCTACTCAAGAAGAAAGTAAAAATGATGATGCTCTTGACCTTGGTGGTTTAACTGATTCTACTCAAGAAG
>JALUWO010000276.1 GCA_027019405.1 Candidatus Altimarinota bacterium
TCTACTCAAGAAGAAAGTAAAAATGATGATGCTCTTGACCTTGGTGGTTTAACTGATTCTACTCAAGAAGAAAGTAAAAATGATGATGCTCTTGACCTTGGTGGTTTAACTGATTCTACTCAAGAAGAAAGTAAAAATGATGATGAAATAACAGATTTAAATTCAATTTTAGATGAAACCATTACAAAACTTGAAAAAAGAAAAGAAATAATAAAAGAAACTATAAAAGAAAAAGATGAATTAATAAAAGATATAATTAAAAGAATTAAAAAATTAGAAGATAAAAAAGAAAATACAACAAATCAAAAAGAAGAATTAAAAACAGAAGAAACAAAAATAACAAGAAATATAAAAAGTCTTGAAAGAATGAAATTAAAAGAAGAGGATACAAATAAAAAAACTGGAAAATAATCCAGTTTTTTTTATGATTTTGATTTAATTTTATCTTTTATATCATCTCTTATTTCTTTTGCAGATGAAAGTAAACTATTTTTTAATTCTTTTGCTTTTTCAGGAGCTATATCTTTTAATTCTCAAATTTTTTCTTTTTGTTGATTATAAATCTCATCAATTTTAACTAATCAATCTTTTGCTTTATCAATAGCTTTACTCTTTAAATCTTGCATAGTTTTCTCAGCTTCAATTTTATATTCTTGAACTAAATCTAAAAGTTCAGCTTTTTTATTTTCAAATAACTCTTTATTTTCTGGAGTTAAAATTTCTTCTTTAGCAGATTCTAAAAGTTTTTTATGAGTATCTACAAAATCTTTCAATATAAAAGAAAAAACATCACCTCATTCTTCTTTTATCTTTTTTATTTTTTTCTTATTTTTTGGATCTAAACTAGAAGCAATTATAGAACCAGCAGTATAAGCTGTTAAAACAGTTAAAACTTTTCAAAAAAATCACATAAGCTATTATTAAACAAATAATTTTAATATTGTAAAAGGTTTTTTATAGTTATCCCCTTTTAAATATGATAAAATAATTATATAAATATTTTTTTTAAAAACAAGTGATTTTTTAACATAAAAAAATAAAATAACTTTACAAAAAAATACAAAATATAATATATATTTATATGATTAATATTTTTTAATAATAAACAAAATACAATGGCATATAATAATTTTTCAGATTGATTTAAAAAAACATTAATAAATGCAGAAAATAAAATAAAAGAAATAGGTTTAAAAGATTTAAGAATTGAAGATATTTTTCTTGAATCATTAAAAAACATTGATTGAACAACAAAAGAAGTATTTAATTTATATGGAATAGATAAAAAATTAGTATTAGAAATAATAAACAAAGGACTTTTTAATGAAAAACCAGAAAATAGAAAATGAATTTATATTTGAATGAATAATAAATTAAAAGATATTATTCTAAGCAGTATAAAAATTGCTGCTTCTTTTTCAAAATCAAAGGCAAGTTTAGAAGATTTTTATCTAGCTATAATTAAAAATGATTCTTGGTTACCAAATGTACTTGATTATGTATGAATTACAACAAGTGATATAGAAACAAATCTTATTGATCTAAATAAAAACCAAACAATTGATTGAAAAACTAATAAAAATGAAAATACCAATTTAAAACAAGATGAAATAGATGGACTTTTTTGAGCCTTAGCTGAAAATTTAATGTGATGATTATGAGATATAAACAAAACACCTTTTGATCAAAATATAAACAATTTGAACACAAATAATAAAAATGAATCTGATACTCCTGCTCTTGATTTCTTTTCAGTTGACCTAACAAAACAAGCAAGAGAAAATAAACTTGATAAAGTTATATGAAGAGAAAATGAAATAGAAAGATTGATTGCTATTTTAAATAGAAAAACAAAAAATAATCCTGTTTTAGTTTGAGAACCTTGAGTTGGTAAAACTGCAGCAGTAGAATGACTTGCTATGAGAATAGCTTCATGAGATGTTCCTTTTTCAATGAAAAATAAAAAAATATTATCATTAGATATGAGTTCATTAGTAGCAGGCACAAAATATAGATGAGAATTTGAACAAAGAATTAAACAAGTTATAGAAGAAGCATCAAAAGTTGAAAATGAAATAATATTATTTATAGATGAAATACATACTATTATTTGAGCTTGAGGTTGAGAATGAACTCTAGATGCTTCAAATATATTAAAACCAGCAATGTGAAGATGAAAAATAAGAGTAATATGAGCAACAACATTAAATGAATATCAAAAATATATTGAAAAAGATTCTGCTCTTGAAAGAAGATTTCAAAAAATAGAATTATTAGAACCAAATTATAATGATGCTTTAAAGATAATTTCATGATTAAAAGAAACTTTTGAAGAATATCATAATTTAAATATAAGTGAAGAATCTATAAAGGAGGCTGTTATTTTATCAACAAGATATATAACTGATAGATATCTACCTGACAAAGCTATTGATTTAGTTGATGAAGCTTGTAGTCTAAAATCAATGAAATATGATTTTGATGAAAAAGAAACAAAAAAAATAAAAGAAAAAATATGAAAAATAAATAAAGAAATAGAAGATGCTGTAATATCACAAAATTATAAAAAAGCATCAAATCTAAAAGAAAAATTATCAAAGTTAGAAAAAGAAATTTTTGAAATAAAACAAAAATTTACTATACCTAAAAATAAAAGACTTACAATAAAATCTGAGGATATACAAAAAGTTCTTAGTATATCAACTTGAATTCCTGTTACAAATTTAAGTAAAACAGAAATCCAAAAATTAAAATCTCTACCAAAAATATTAAAATCAAATATAATTTGACAAGATGAAGCTATTGAATCAATAGTAAAATCAATAATGAGAAACAAAGCATGAATATGAGATGAAAATAGACCACTTTGAAGTTTTTTATTTTTATGACCAACATGAGTATGAAAAACAGAATTAGTAAAAGTCCTTTCTAAAGAATTTTATTGAGATGAAAATTCTTTAATAAAAATTGATATGAGTGAATTTTCAGATAAAACCTCTGCTAGTAAACTTATTTGAGCAAGTGCTTGATATATAGGATATGAAGAAGGATGATTATTAACAGAAAAAGTTAGAAAAAAACCTTATTCTATAGTCCTTTTTGATGAAATAGAAAAATGAGATTTTGAAGTGTACAATTTATTATTACAAATATTAGAAGACTGAGTATTAACAGATAATAAATGAAGAAAAGTAAGTTTTAAAAATACTATAATAATAATGACTTCAAATATTGGACAAGAAGAGTTTAAACAACAAGCAAGTAAAATATGATTTGATATAAAACCAAAACAAGAAGAAAAAGTTATAAAAGATTATAAAAAAGCTAAAGAAAATATAATATCAAATCTTGATAATTTTTTCTCAATTGAATTTATAAATAGAATTGATAAGATTATAGTTTTTAATCCTTTAGATAAAAATATAATTAAAAAAATTGTAAAATTACAATTAGAATTATTAAATAAAAGATTAAATAAAAAGTGATTTAATATTAGTTATGATTTAAAAGTAATAAATTTTATAGCAAAACATGTATATAATCCTGATTTTTGAGCAAGAGAAGTAAGGAGATACATAACTGATAATATAGAAGATATTATTGCAGAAAAAATAATAAATAACTCAAATAAAAATGATTTTACAATAAATATATTAAAATCAAAATTAGTTATTTCTTAAAAAATAAATAAAACAAGTTAAAATTAATTTTAACTTGTTTTATTTTTGAATTTTTTGTATTATTATATATAATTATTTAAAATAATATTTCATAAAATTCTTATGATAAAAAAAATAATAATATTAACATTTTTATTGCTTATTTCTTTTTGAAAAAGTTATGCTTTTTTATGAAAAGATGAATGATTAAATCTATATAAAACAATAGATGAATGAATGTATAAGTTAAATAATTCACAAATTGAATATGAATTGAAATGAGGATATAAAGTATGAGATATATCAAAGAATTTAAACAAAAGATTTAAAGCTAATTGATTAAAAGAATGTATAAAATCATGAATAAATCAAGAAAAATTAGATAATATAGTAAATTGAAATATAAAAGTTTTACAAGATATAATAAAACCAGACTGCAATAAAGATTGATTTAGTAATAGTCAAATAGCCAATTATATTTCAATAATAAAAAATTTTGTAGGACAAGCTCAAGCTAGAGCTAATAAAAAATCAACAGAAATATATAATATTTCAAAAATAGGATTATATACCGATTGAAATACAAACAATTCTCCTTTTGATCTCATAAAAGATTTACAAGATATTGATAAAGTTATATTTTGAGAAAAAATTGAATACAATTGAGTAGAAAAAAATGATTTCTTAAGCAATTATGAAAATAATCCTTTAAAAACAAGTTTAAAGAATAATTCAAATAAAAATAATGATAATAATGATAATAAAAACAATAACAAAGATAATTCTTTAAATAATCAAGATAAAAAAAACAACATTCCTGAAAAAATTAATAATGAAACAAACAATAATATTTCAGAATTACCTGATTGAAATAACTATGCTTGTCCTCAATTTAATAATCAATCATGACTATCCCCTGATCAACTTGAAAAATTAAAAAATGATATATCAAATAATAGTAATCCAGGTATATCTTTTAAGACTACTCCAAATTGACATATAAAATTACCTGATACTAATCAAATAAATGTATCTTGAAATAATTATAATAATACAAATAATTGAGTAAACCCTTGACTAAATTGAAATTATATTTGAGTAAATGATAATTCAGTATGGAAATGTAGTCCAGATAGTTTCTTCTGTATAACTATTGATTTCATTACTCATAATCAAAAATTATTATGATATTGAGCAACTAAATCAATACAAAGTATAATAGAAATATCAAACAAACATTTAAAAAAATGAGCTAATACATCTTTATTACAATCAAAAATGTGAACAAATAATTTTGAAAATATATTAAGAGATCTTGATTTTTCAAAAATGTTTCATATGTGAGTAGTTATAACAAAAAAATCTCCTCCTATACTAAATATAGAAAACCTTCCTCCTAAAGATACTTTTGTAAAAGATAGATTAACAGAATTATATAAAAATCAATGACTCGATTATAAAAGAGCAAATGATTTAAATCTAGTAACTAAAAAAGAAAAAAATCAAGTAGATATTCAAAATACAGCATGATTATCACCTACTTCTTTAAATAAAAAAGAACAAGAAAGAAAAACAATAGAACAAAATATGCAAGAAAAAAATAATTTTCTAAATTCAACTCAACTTGAATTATTAAATAAACAATCATTAAATGAATTTTATCAAGAGTTATTAGAATATGAAAAATTTATAGACTGACTATCAGAATATAGTAGTAGTATAAAAGCATATATAAATAAAATGTATAAAATACCTGAATGATCTTAATTTTTTTAAAATAAAAAATGAACAATAAAATATTAAAAATATTATTTATAATATCCATATTATTTTTTACATTATCAACTTTTGCATGAGATTCAAAAACATTTGGAGAATGTAGTATACAAGATAATACTCCTAAAATAATAAATAATTATTTAAAAAATTTAGGAAAAATTATATCAAATTTAAATTCCAATATAAATAAAAAAGCAATAAAACAAAAATCAAATTCTTGGTCAAAAAATAAAAATATTTTATTTTCTGAAGCTACTTGATTATGGAATTCTCTTACATCTTGGAATGATTATACTCTTGAATTTAAATATTGGCTATATGAACCGATTTTTAACAATGTTCCCTCACAAATAAAAAGAGATCATAAAAGAGTATCAAGTCAACTTGATAAATTAAATAATTTAATGTCACAATATACAAAAAAATGATATTTAAATATAAAAGTTAATGGCTCAAAAGTATGTAATTGAATAGAAAATTGTAAATTATCTGACTATATGTATACAAGTTGAGATATTTTAATAAAATTAATTTCTAGTACAAAAAATATAAAAAGTTTAATAGAATTATGAGTAACTGATAAAGGAAATAATCCTAATTTATGCAAAAATGTATTTTTTATTTCAAATTCTGATTGTAATAATATATATTGAATATATAATACAGCAAAACAAGAATGTCAAGATACTTGAGTATGGGATAAAATAAAAAAAGCTGCAACAAATTTTAAATTTGCAAAAAACTGAATTCAAAAATGGCAAGATGCCTGGGCTTTACTTACTTGAGATACTAATAGTGATGAATATAAAAATCTTGAAAGAAAATTATTATCTCAAGAATTATCAAGACAATGAGTACCAACAAATCAAGCAGCTCAAATATTAAAAAATCTTGATGATTATAATAGTTGAGCATCAGTTTCAATATTTAATAATCCTATTTGAAATATTACAAATAGTATAACTAATATAATAAGTCAAAAAGATGAATTAGAAACCTTTAAAGATTCTATCTTTGATTTATTTAAAAAAGATAAAAAAGATATAACAATAAAAGAATTAAATTCAGAAATAACAAAGAAAAAAGAATCAAATAAAACAAATCTAGAAATAAATAAACTATATCAAGAACAACTTCCTCTTGCTAAAATGCAAGATTTAGACACAAATCAAATTGTTGGAGAAATAATAAGAATGAATAATAGTGTAATGATAGCAAATAATACTTTATGAGATACAATACCTTTCAGCCAAAAAACATGTAATGCTCAAGGACAAGGACAAGGAATCTGTAAATTTTAATATAATAATAAAAAATAAGAATGTTAACAAAAAAAGAAGTAGAACAAATGAGAAAAAATGCAAAAATTCATAAAAAGATTTTTGAAGAGATAAAAAAAATAACTAAACAATGAACAACTAGTAATCAAATAAATGATATGTGCTGAGAAATAGCAAAAAAACATTGAGTTTTATGTTGATTTAAATGAGTATATTGATTCCCTGATAATATATGTATATCTGTTAATGATGAAGTAGTTCATTGAAGAGCCTCAAGAAATATAGTATTTAAAAATTGAGACTTAGTTACATTTGATTTTTGAATAAAAGATAAATGATTATGAATTAATACAGATGCAGCTATATCATTAGTTGTTTGATGAGATGATAAAAATCCTAGAGCAGCTAAATTAATTCAAACTAATAAGAAAGCATTAGAAGCTTGAATTGCTCAAGCAAAAGCATGAAATCATGTATGAGATATAAGCTCTGCAATTCAAAAAGAAATAGAATCAGCTTGATATTATGTAGTAAAAGAACTAACTTGACATGCTATTTGAAAAAAATTACATGAAACTCCATATATACCAAATTTTTGAAAAGCTTGAAAATGAGCAAAATTAAAAGCTTGAATGACTCTTGCTATTGAACCAATTTTATGAGAAACTAGTTGAAAAATAGTTGATGAATGAGAATGGGAAATATATATTGAAGATTGAAGTCTTGGTTCTCAATATGAACATACAATTTTAATTACAAATGATGAAGCTGAAATCATAATTTAAAAAAGTAAGATTGACTTACTTTTTTTTGATTAAATTAATTTTTTTATTAAAATAACACATAATATTTTTTTATTTTAAAAAATGCTTTTTAAAGATTTTCATATAAAATTCTTAAATTATCTTGAAGTAATTCAAAATAAATCTCCAAAAACAGTAGAACAATATAATAGGCATCTAAATAAATTTGCTGATTTTTTAGAAGATAAAAATATTGATTCATATAAATTTAATTTAGAAAAATTAAACTTAGATTTAGCTGAATGATTTAGAAGTTTTTTATATAAAGAAAATCCAAATATATCAATTAAAACAGCTAATGCTTATATGATAACTCTAAGAGCATTTCTAAAATATGCACAAAAAAAACAAATAAAAACATTAGCACCAACTTCTATAGAATTAATAAAAGCAGAACAAAGAAATATAGAATTTTTAAGTAAAGAAGAGCTTGAAAGACTTTTTTCTAGTCCTGACACAAATACTATCATATGATTTAGAGATTTAACAATAATGGAATGTATTTATTCTACTTGATTAAGAATAACAGAATTAACTAATTTAAATATTGATGATATAAACCTAAAAAGAAAAGAATTTGCAGTAAGATGAAAATGAAGAAAATTAAGACTTGTTTTTCTTACAAGTCATGCAGCAAATCTTATAGAACAATATTTAGAAAAAAGAAATGATCATTTCTCTCCTCTTTTTATTAGACACAATGTAAAAAAAGAAAATATGAGTTGAATAGATGATGAAAATATGAGATTAACAAGATTTTTTATAACAAAAATGATAAAAAAATATGCTCAAAAAGCTTTTATTCTAAAAAATGTATCAGCTCATACTCTAAGACATAGTTTTGCTACTACTCTACTAAATAATTGAGCTGATATAAGATCAATTCAAGAAATGTTAGGACATTCTAGTATAACAACAACCCAAGTATACACTCATGTAACAAATCCTAAACTTAGAGAAGCACATAAAAAATTTATGAAATAAATATTAAAAAATAATGAAACTAATAGTTTGACTTTGAAATCCTTGAAAACAATATGAAAATACTAGACATAATATTTGATTTATGTTTCTAAATTTTTTTACATGAAAAGAAAATTTTTCAGATTTTAAATTAGAATCAAAATTTAAAGCTGAGATTTCAAATTGATTTTTTTCTTGAGAAAAAACTATTTTATTAAAACCTCAAACTTATATGAATTTAAGTTGAGAAAGTTTAAGAAAAATTGTAAATTTTTATAAAATAGATTTAGATGATATTATAGTCATATATGATGATCTAAGTATGGATTTTTGAAAAATAAGATTCAGAGAAAAAGGTTCAGCATGAGGTCATAATTGAATAAAAGATATTATAAAATATACCTGAGAAAATTTTAAAAGAATTAAAATATGAATCTGATTTAATAAAAATTATGAAGTTTCTGATTGGGTTTTATCAAATTTTAGTGAGGAAGAATTAAATAAATTAGAAAAAGAAGTATTCCCAGAAGTTTATAATTTATTAAAAGAAAAAATATAAAAAATGCCTAAAAAAGTTTATATAATCTGAATAGGTTGAATCTGAATTTCAGCTATTGCAAGATATTACCTTCATATTTGATATGAAGTTTTTTGAAGTGATCAAACTAATTCTGAACTTATAGAAAAATTAAGAGAGGAATGATGTAAAATAGAAATCCCCCTATCATCTAAATCTTTCCCCCAAAGGGAGAAAGACTTTTTTGAAAAAGTTGTTTATACTGAAGCTGTTCCAGAAGATAATCCTGAATTACAAAAAGCAAGAAAGTTATGAATAAAGATACAAACTTATCCAGAAGCTTTGGCTGAAATAGCAAACAATAAGAAATTAATAGCAATAGCTTGAACTCACTGAAAATCAACTACTTCTTCCCTAACTGCGATAACTCTTAAAAATTCTAAAACTTGAACAAATGCTGTAATTTGAACTATTTTAAAAGAATTTGATACAAAAAATGCTTATTTTTCTGATAGTAAATATTTTGTAATTGAAGCATGTGAATATAAAAGAAGTTTTTTAAGATATAAACCTCTAATTTGAGTAATTACAAATATAGACTTAGATCATCTTGATTATTATAAAGATTTAGAAGATTATATAAGTGCTTTTGATGAATTTATAAATAATATTAGAACCTGAGGTTTTGCAATATTAAACTGAAATTGTAAAAATTCACAAAATTTAATATGAAAAAGAAAAGATATAAATTATATAGAAATATTTGATAAATATGCTGTTTTTACAAATCTAGAACAAAAATCAGAAATAATACCTTTCCCTGAAATAAATTTAAAAATTCCATGAGAACATATATTATTTGATGCTCATATTGCATATATAATTAGTCATATGATAGGATTGGAAGATAAATCTATAATAAATTCTCTAGAAAATTATTCTTGAGTTTGGAGAAGAATGGAGATTATTTGAAAAACTGAAAACTGAAACATATTAATGAGTGATTATGGTCATCACCCTACTGAAATCTCACTAACTTTAAAAGCTTTAAAAGATCAAAATCCAGCAAGACCTATTTTAACAGTTTTTCAACCTCATCAATATAGTAGAACATATGAACTTTTAGATGATTTTAAAACATGTTTTTATGATACTGATAAATTAATAATTCCAAATATTTATGAATCAAGAGATTCTAAGGAAGCTAAACAAAAAATTAATACTCAAAAATTAATAGATAGTATAAAACATGATGATAAATTAAACTGAGAAGATTTTGAAAAAACTCTAAAAGAAATTGAAAAATGGGATAAGCAAAATCAATATTGAATTATTTTACTTCAATGAGCCTGAGATATAGATAATTTAAGATATAAAATAAAGACTAGCTAAGCTAGTCTTTATTTTATTAATTTCCAAATAATTTTGGAGGATTAGTTTGATTGTTAGAATTATATTTTATAATAAATGAATATCAATCATTTTCACTTCAATCACACAACATTGGAACTTTTCTAACATAATTTAAGTCATATATTTCTGCTAAACTAAAATCACTTGTTATTTTACCTCATGGTAATGTATAATTAGTAGATCATTTTACTGCTCAACCTATTGTATTTCTTGTAAATAAACTTCAATCTAAAAATAATCTTTTTTCTAAATCATTATCACTATAAGATAATCAATTTTTATTAGCAGTTCTAAATGCTCAATCTGCATATATCATAGCTTTTATATATCATACAGTATTATTTACATAAATATTTCACTTATTATCATAATCATTTAAAACATTATAATTATCTTTTAATACAATAATTCAAATATTTTTATTTATATCTTCATCAATTATAAAATTTCAATCTTTTACAATTATTGTATCATTATCATTAAGATTATTTTTTAGCTCACTATATTTTACATCTCAATTTACATAAATAATTCAATTAACATTTTTAGTTTTATCTGATGGTCTATTTTTTATAGTTTTATATGCTTCTTTTCTAATCTCTCATCTTAAACTTCATTTACTTAAATCAGATATATTTGCTTTTTGTCATGTTAATTGTGATTTTCAATTTCATTGTAATTGTCCATAAATTTTTACTCATAAAGTTTCTTTATTACATGAAACTTTTCAAATCAATGAATAATTATCAAGATTATATTTAATCTCTTTTCAAGATATTCTATAACTAATTGGTAGATTATTTATATCTATTCAAGGAGCCTTTAATATATTATCAGTTGCATCTAATTCTCAAGAAAAATAAGTTTCTAAATTTGAATTTGATATATTATCTGATATATCTCTAAATGATAACCATTTATGTCAAGAAATACTAGGTTTTATATAATTTTTATTTAAAACTATATTTCAATTAAAAACTATATTTCATAAATTAGATAAACTTAATTTATATTTTTGATTTTTTCAAATAACTGGATTATTACCTCAAGAAACTACCTCCAATTTAGATATACTAATTGGTTTTTTAAAATTAATCTGAGGTGTTATTATATCAGAAAAAATTTTATAACTTCAATTAAAATTTAAATTTATATTTTCTTTATGCTTTGGTACCTTTATTTTAAACTTTAAAACTTTATTTTCTGGAGCAAGTGAGTTTATATTAAAACAAAAATTTCAATTTTTAAAATTTGAATCTGATACAGATAATACTTGATTTCAATTATTATTCACTCAAGTTAAAATACTAACTGTATTTACATTTCAATAATCCTTATTTATTTCATTTCCAAATTCATCTACAAATTTTTGACAAACCTGAATCTTATCTAAAGAATTATTACTAGCATAAGTATTATACTTATCAATGCTTATATCTCATGATTTCTTTATATTATTATCTGGAATAATAGTCAAAGGAGTCTCATATGTTCCCCATTGTTCTCAAGCTTCACCAAAAAAAGTAAATACTATTTGATAATCTCATGATTTTTTAGTAATAATATTTCAAGAATCATCTTTTATAATAGCAACTAAATCTCAAAAATTTCAAGTTGTTTCTTTAACTGATGTTAAATTAATATTAGTTTCTCATAAAGTTATATCATTTGCTTTCAATGTAACCATTATTTTTTTAACTCACATTTTTTTTCATCAGACTTTTCATACTACTTTATATTTTAATCATTTTATTGATAATTTATCTGATGCATAAATAGTTGATCCCCAAGTTCATTCTGTTACTTGATTAATTTCTATAGGTCATCAAAATTCTGGTTGTCTAATTCATGATAAAGTTCAATTATATGTTTCTGAAGTAATAGAATTATCAGTTCAATCAGAATATTCCACTTTACTACAATTCAAATCTACTCTATGAAGTTTTACTTTTGTAGTAGTATAATGATGTTGAGTATAATCCCAATAATTAATAGTTGTATTATATCAAGAATTTGATGATGATACAGAATTTCCAAAGTTTGTTCAAGATACAGCAGGATATATATCATAACTATTTGAACTACTTTTTACCACTCAAGTAGAAACTTTTTTAAATTTTCTTTTAAATATACTTATATTTTTATTATCTGGAGATATTTTATAATAATATTCTTTTTTTCAGTCTAAAGTTCTATTTGTAAAATTTATAATCTTAATAACTTCACCAGTTAAAACTCATTCTGAATTATATCAATATTCTAATAATTTTACTTGATTATCATTTAAATCTAATTCTAAATTTTTTCAAGTTCAAATATATGTAGTACCAGAAAAACTTATATTTGTTTCATCTGTAGTTCATGAACCATTAATATATATTTTAGATCAAGATTTAGTTATTGCTAAATTAGTATCAATATTTAAATTAAAAGATTCTTTATCTTCTCAGCTAATATATTGCCAATTTCATTCTTGGCTAATATTACAAGTTGTTGGTTGATAATTACATCAATCAATAGAAATATTAGTAGATTTTGCTACAGTAGTATGATTAGAATCTGCAATTTCTATAATTCAAGGTTTATTAATATAATATTGTCTTAAATAATGATGATGTCATCATAAACTAAAATCTGTTTTTAATACTCATTGTCAATCTATACAATCATAAGTAAAACTAAAAGCATTAGTTTGATCAGTATTTGCTGAAACATTTGAAATTCATGTAATAGCAAAAATAAATATTAATAATATTTGTATCTTTTTCATATTTTTATTTTTAATTTTTAATATAATTTAAATTCATAATTTCCATCTGTATCTAATATTTTCATTTCATCTGAAAACCAAACTCATGAATCTAAATTTAAATGCCAAAATGGTGGAATTTTATATTTATCTAATTCTTTTTTAGATAACCAAGTATTTTTAGGAACATTATCTAAATCTATTCATGGTGCCTTATCTAAATTTTGAATTTTTCATTTTCACAATATAGCTTGTGAAATTTTTAATCTATTTCAACTATTATCATATGCAATTATTAAAGGCATACCAAAAGTTACCATAGAATCTCATACATAACTACCACTTTGATCAAAAGTGTCTAAATTTAAAACATTTAAATCTCAATTATTTTCTCATATATCAAAAGCATATAACTTAACTTCTCAAGAATATTTTTTTCAATCTTTAGTTGTAAAACTATTAGATTTTATATCATAATTAAAATTATTAGTTTTTAATTGATTATTTTTAGTAGAATCAATATTTTTCATTAAAGAAGCTTTTAATAGTTTAGGATTTAAACTTTCTTTTTGAACACCATTAGCATCTACAAAAATCTTTTTATAAAAATCTAAATATCACTGCTTTGAAATTCTTATTCTATGAATAAATTTATTTTCTACTTCTAAATTATTTTTTCATTTTAAATTTCATACTTGCTTTCAATCAACTGAAATTTTTACATTTTCAATTATATTTCAATCTTTATCAACAGGTCTATAACTTATTAAATCTAAATTAACTTTTTTACAAAATTGTGAATCTTGATTATTTTGACATAAATTATGTCTTTTAGTTAAAGCATTTTTATAATCTCAAATAAAAGATTGTAAAAATGTAGCTTTCATTTTATTATCAATAGTTTCTCAACTAGCTGATAATAATTCTATTTTTTTCTTTAAATTGTCTCATCCTCAATTTGAATATAAACTATTATTTAAATCAATAAAAGATATTTTTGTTATATCTTTATTAAATTTTTGTAATTTAAAATTATCTTTCTTTTTTTCTACTACTCAAGAATTAGTAATAGTATTAGTTTCAGTATTATTATTTAATACTTCTTTTTTAGTATTTTTTTCAATAGTCTTTCAACATGATACAAATAAAATACTAAATAAAAATAAAGTTAATATTATTTTTACTTTATTCATATAAAAATAGGTTATAAATTAAAACATAATAATTATAACATAAAATATATAAAAATAAAAAAAAATAGCTTTACATTAAGTAAAACTATCTTCAAATAAATATTTTCTTATTTTTCATTGTTTTTGACAAAAATAATACAAATATTCTTGATATATACATAGCACTAAATAATGATACAACAATACCAATACCAAGCATTAATCAAAATCATTTAATTATATTTATCCCAAATACAAATAATATAATTGCAACCATTAATCAAGTAATATTTGAATCCCATATAGCTGACCAAGATTTTTTAAAACCTATTTTTGAAGCTTCATACATATTTTTTCAAGCTGCTAATTCCTCTCTTATTCTTTCAAAAATCAATATATTTGCATCAATTGCCATACCAACAGATAATATTAAACCTGCAATTGAAGCTAATGTTAAAACAGTTCAACTTGCTTTAACTATAGCTAAAACTATTACAATATATAGAAATAATGCTATTGATGACATAAATCCAGCCATTCAATACATCAATATTAAAAACACAAAAATTAATACAAAACCAGCTATTCAAGCATATATAAGTTTTTGTAAAGAATTTAAACCTAATCTAGAATCTATTGATTTTTCTGAAGTAAGATATATAGGAGCAGGAACTACTCAAGTATTTATATCTTGTGATAATTTTTTTGCAGATTCTGGAGTATAATTTCAAGTAATTACAGCTCTACCACTTAATATTGGTTCATTAATTCTTGGTGCAGTTAATAATTGACCTCAAACAAATATTGCCATTTGTTTTCAAACTAATCTTTTAGATAATTCTCAAAAAATTTCAGCTCATTGTTTATTAAAAGTAAGTTCAACCATTGGTTCAAAAGCTTTATTAAATTGAACAGATGATTTTACAAAATATTTATCATTTAATATTCTTCATTTACTATCTTTTGCTGGCATCCACTCTGATGGAGTATCTGATATAAACATATAATTAATAATATCTTTTCAATCTTTATTTTTTTCAAAATCAAGTATATATTTACCTTTTCCTAATTTATCATCAGTTCAAGCTACCAATTTTTTTAATAATCCAGTTGTTTTTAAATTATTATCTAAGTTTAATTCAGCTAAAGAGTTAACTGTTCAAACTTTTATTTTTTCATAACTATCTCTATATTTATTTGCTGTAACAAAAAAATTATATTTTGAATTTTCTAATTCTTTTAAAGCATCACTTTCTATTTTTTTTCTAAAATCTAAATCAGCTTGAGTTATTTCAGGCCTTTTCTCTTTAAAAATAATTTTTACAACTCTACCAATAGCTTCTTTAGCTCTTTGTATATTTTGTTTATTTGAAAAAGAACTATTTCACTTTAATGGTATTTGTACAATGATATGTTTTTCTCATCCATAAGATGCATCATTTATTTCACTATCATTTATATTAAGAGTTTGTATTCTTTTTTCAATAATAGATTTTAATCCTTCAACAATTTGTTTTTCCTTTTTCATATTAAAATCTTTTGCTTTTCTTGCATCAGATAAATCTACTTTATAATCAAGTTCAATACCTCATTGTAAATCAAGACCAAGTTTATATTGTTTTCAAGTATAAGGAACTGTTATTCAATAATGACTCCAAGGAAACACATAAATAGCTAATGCAAATCAAACAAGAGCAATTAAAAATATTCTAAAAACTAAATTTCTCATTTATTATTTTTTTATAATCTAAAAATATGTGTAAAAATATATACTTTTTTTTTAAAAAGTAAAATTTTATTTTAAGCTAACTTTCTGACTTTTTATTTGCTAATTGACCACAAGCAGCATCTATATCATCTCCCATTGTCATTCTTATAGTAGAAACCACTCAATAATGCTTTAAAATAGACTGAAATTTTTCTATTATAAATCTTGGAGTAGTTTTAAATCAATCAGAATTAGTTCATTCTCACTCATTATAAGGAATAAAATTAACATGAGCCAACTTTCATTCTAATAATTTTCATAATTCATGAGCCAATTTTATATTATCATTAACTCAATTAATCATAATATATTCATAAAATATCCTTTTATTTGTTTCTTCTACATATTTATCTAATGTAGACATTAATGTTTTTAATGGATATGTATGATCTACAGGCATGATTTGTTTTCTTATTTCATCATTTGGAGCATGCAAAGAAACAGCTAAACTTGATTGAGGAAAATCTTTCATAAATCTATTTATTCATGGTACTATTCAGCAAGTAGAAACAGTAATTCTTCTATTTGATAAATCCATCTTTTTTTGATTTATAGCAAAATTAATACTTTGAGCTACATTATCATAGTTTAACATTGGTTCTCACATTCACATATAAACTATATTTCTAAGTTTATTCCCTTCATCATTAAGTAACTTTGCAGCAAAATAAATTTGTTCTACTATTTCTGAATATTCTAAATTTTTTAATAATCATAATTTTCCAGTTGCACAAAAACTACAAGCCATTGGACATCATGCTTGACAAGAAACACAAAGAGTTACTCTTCAAGTTAAATGTCTCATAATAACAGATTCTATAAATTCTCAAGTCTTAGTCTTAAATAAAATTTTTGTAGTTTGTCAATTTTCAGATGTTACAATATTATCAACTTCTAAAGAATTAAAATAAGTATTTTCTTTTAATAATTCCCTTACTTTTTTTGATAAAGTATTCATAGAATCAAAATCATCTATAAAATTTTTATAAATTGCATTTTCAATTTGATTATATCTAAATGCTTTTTCTCAAGATTTTTCTAATAATTCTTTTACTTTTTTTTCATCATGAATAGAAAAATTCATAAAACACATAAAATTAAATAATTAAGTAAATACCAGTACCTATATTTTTTAAAGGTACTGGTACTAAATTTAAAATATTATATAATTATTTTAAATTTTATCAACTCTAATAAACTTGTTTTTTTTTTGTAAAACATTATTCTTAAGTAAGTAAGTATTTTAAAAATAGAAATATATAAAAATGAAAAAAAATAAAAAAGCTACATCTATAATTGAAGCAATAGTAATGATTTTAATATTATTAATTTGAATACTTTGATTGTTTAATATATATACAAAATCACAAAAACTTTCTACAAGTGTAAAATACAAAATCCAAGCAATAGAAATTGCTAGAGAAGGAATTGAAGCTATGGAAAATATAAGAAATACAAATTGGTTAATTTTATGAGCTGATCCAAAGAATTGTTGGAATGCACTAAATTATGATAACTGATGTGTATGAGATACTTGAACAAGTCATGATATAACATCATGATTATATAAAATATATACAGATTCAAATTGAAGATGGAAGTTAAATAAATCAAGTTGATTAACTACTAAAAATTATAAAGACTCAAATTATAGAAACTTTTTTAGAATAAATAAAGATAGTAATTGATTATATACTCAAAGCTGATGAACAGCTTTTAAACCAACATTTACAAGAGAAATAGATATTAATTACAATACTGATACAAACTGAGATTCAAGCAAGAATAGTAATGATGAAAAAATGACTGTTAATTCAATTGTAATGTGGGTTGATTCTAGTTCAACTTGAGCTCATATAATTGATTTATCAACTGATTTAACAAATTGGAAAAAATAAAAGAAGACTTTTTTAGTCTTCTTTTATAGTTAAATCAATTTCATCTTTTACTAATTTTGTAGTATCAAAAATAGGATCTTTTTCTTCTTGTCAATTTTTTATTCCTCAATCTAATATATTAGTAACAATTTTAGATATAACTCCATCAGCATCTCCTCTTTCAATTCAACTAGAAGAAAAATTCAATAATTCTTTCATTATATCTTCATCTACTCACCATCTTTTCATATTATCTTTAAATGGTGATGCCTCTATATATTTTTTTATAAAAGTTATATCTGGATGATTTGAAATAAATCATGAAAATATATCTCTAAACATTAAAATTAAATAATTCTTTTTATTATCTTTATCATCTCATCAATTTATTTCCATATTTTTCATTGGAATAGAATTTATATCTTCTGAAATTTTTCTCCATAATCTTTCAACTATAGATATATTTTGAGAAGGAATAGATCTTCAAGAATCCATTCTAAAAAATCTTTTTATTATTTCTTGATGATTTAATCAAGCTAATCAATGTTCTCAAGATTCATCATCCATCAAATCTTTATTAAAAGCTCATCAAATTCAAGTAAAAGCTCTAACTTTTTCATAATATGAATTAAAAATAGGGTTTTTATCTTTTTCAAGTAAAACTATTTTATCAGTCTTACTTGTATCACTTTCTCATAAATCTTGAAAATTCAATGATCTACTTAAAACAGTTCAATAATCATGCCAAAATTCTTGTGTCTTTTTTAATCTATCTTCTTCAGTTCATTTTCATGAACTAACAATATCAAAAATATCTTGTGCTCTTTCTCATATTTTTGGATATTTATCTTTATAAACTTCTCCTATTCTTTTTGATAACTCTAAAATAAATTTATTAAAAAAATCAATATCTCACTTATTAGAAGCAAACCTAATCATTATAATTGGCAATCAAGCTCAATCCCATAAATTTTTAATTGTTACTAATAAATTTTCATCTGTTGCTCAAAGAACTCAAGAATATAATAAAGTAAAAAATCATTCACTCATAATTTCTGGAGTATCTCATCTTTCTACAGCTTTTTTAAACCATCATATTGCATTTGGAGTTGTTCCTCAAAATGCTTCTCACATTCATCCTTTTATCATTTCTGTAGCATTTCTTTTTTTATCTGCATCTGCATATCATTTTTCAAATTCTTCTTTTACTCAATTTTTCCATTTTCATTCATAATCTTTATGAAGTCTTGATCTTCTCTTTGGTTTTAAATCTCATTTACATTGCTTTTTTAACAACATATGCATAAGCTTTTCTTCAGAAAAAGGAACATTATTTCTTTCACATTCTTCTTTTATTTCTGTATATAATTTATCTCATATTTTACCTCAAAAAGCTTCATACCATAAGAATTTTCATTGAAAAGGTGTTAATTTTTTTGCATATAAAACTCAATATTTTTGAAGCATAAACATAAGACCAGCTTCTTTCTTATAATCTGGAGTATCTTTATTTAAAAGCCAATCTTTTATTCTTCAAGTAGCAATAGGAGAATCAACCTTACTTAATCCATCAATAGCCTTATCCATAGCTTCTGCCTCTTCCCTTTCTACTTTAATTTCTAAATCAGCTCTTACTTCTTCTGGTAATATAGTTCATAATGTTAAAGCAAATCTAGCAGAATGAATATCATTTCACTTTTTTAAAGATTCTAAAATTCAATCAACCATCATTTTTCATCCAGCAACAAGTTCAGAAATAGAATATCTATTAAATAACCTAGTTGAAAATTTTCATTTTAAATTATTTTGATTTTCAAGTTCTGAAGTTATTTTTAAATCTTTTCTTCAAGTTTTCCAATCAGGATATAATTTAAATTCATCAATAAACTTATTTAATTCATTTAAAGAAATAGTTTGAGCTTCTTGTAATTTTAATTTTGTTACTTCTGAATTTTTTTTATATCATTCTTTCTTTTTAGTATTATCATCTAAATTTTCTCTTTCTCAAAATTGAATTGTTACATTTGTTCAATTTATAGAATTTATTTTTATTATTTTATCATTGTCATCAGATACTAAATAGTCTATTTCTTCTTCTTGTTTTTTATTTTGATATTCAGCTTCTTTATCAATTAATAATCAATCCTTAAAAATAATATTTTTCCACTTATTTTCAGAATTTCTAGAATTTAAAATTTCATCAATATTATTAATTTTTTTAACTCTCTTAGCTTTTTCTTTTTTAAAAACTTTTAAAAATATATTATATGGAACAATCTCTTTCCCTGCAATAGAATTTAAAGTAATATTTCAATTTTCTTTATCTATATCAAGTACTTCATAAACTCAGAAATCCTTTTTTTCTCATTTTTCAATAAAAATTCCCTTTTTAAATCATAATTTTTTTCCATCTTTATCAATATAATCTAATTCTTCTAAAAATTTTAAAAAATTTGCTTCTGATTTTAATTCATTATCAGTTAAATTATTATTTTCAGCTCTTGAAATTTGTTCAATTATATTTTTTAACTCTTCTTCTAAAATAAATTGTTTTTTATTTTTATCTTCACTAGATAAAGAAGAATACTCTCAAATTCATTGACTTAACAATGATAATTCCTTTTCTAAATTTTGTTTTTTTGATTTTAAATTTTTTATAAAAGTTTTAGTTAAGTTTTCTCTATTAGTATCATCTATTTCCTCTATAAATCAAAATTCTAAAGTTACATCAAATCAAGAATCCTTATCTAAAATCTTTTCTTTAAATTTCTTTTCATTTATAGTTGAAATATCTTTTATATTTTTTTCTTTTAAAAAACTATTAAAATTTTTTAAAGATAATTTATTTTTATTTCATCAATAATGAATATCTTTATTTTTTCAAATAAATTGTATTTCTATATCATTATCTGATATCTTATGTACTTTATAATAAAATATATCATAAAAATCTGAATCATTTTTTTCAGAAATTTTTATACTTAAAATATTATTAGTTTTTAAATCTTCTTTATCTAATCAAAAATCATTTAATAAATTAATATCATCATTACTCTCTAAATTATTATTTTTTATTATATCTTTTAATTGTTTTTCAATATTATCAAATCATTTTTTTAATGCTATTTTATCTAAATTCTCTTCAGTATTAAAAAAATTATCTGTTGAAATTTTTATATCTTTTAAATCTATCTTTCAAATAATATCCTTTATTTTATCTTCTTCTATTCATCTATCAATTAATATTGTTTTTACTAATTCTTCTCTTTTTTTATTTGCCTGTTCTATATTTAATAATCAAAAATCAATAGCTTCTTGTAATGATATATATGGAATAAATTTTTCTATTATTTTTTCCTTTTCTTTTTTCTTTAAAAAACTTATTTTAAACAAATCTTGTATTAAATCAGAAGTTAATCTTCATGTTTTTGCATATAAATTTACTTCTTTTAATATTTTTCTTTCTTCTTGTGATAATTTTTTATATCTTTGTTTTAAAGATTCTGATTTTAAATCTAAAAAATTAAAATCTTTTTTTAAAATTTCATCTCAAAATAAAGCATTTATATAATTTGTATTATCTTTATCATTAGATATAAATCTTTCCAAATCATCTATAGGTAAAAATTTAATTTCTTTCTTTAAAATATTTTTTTGTTCATCTGATAGATTAAAATCTAGAAGAGTTTTAGTTAAATAATTTTTTCTAACATTATCTAATTTTAAAAATTCTTTAAAAATAGATCTTCTTAAATCAAAAATATTTATATTTTTAATATCAAAAGTGTTTATATCAATATCATCACTATAAGCTTTAAATTCATCAATTCTTGCTTTTAAAAAAGAAGAATCATCAAAAGATTCTTTATACATTATTTCATCAATAAATTTATTTTTTGTTAACAATGATAAATTTTTTTTAATTAAACCATCAATAAATTTCTTCTTTAATTCAGTAATTGATTTTTTTGAAATATTATTTTCTTCAACATTTTTTATTTTTTCCATAAAAATTTATTAAATTGTATTTACTATATTATAACACAAAAAGAGCTTAAATGCAAAAATAAAAACATATATTAAAATTGATTTTTATTAGTTAAAAAATACACTACTTTCATATAAAAATATAATAAAGTATTAACTAAATAAAAATATGATAATAATCTGAATAATTGTAGCAATAATAATATTTTCAATAGTTGTATTAATTCATGAATTATGACACTTTAGTACAGCTAGATTTTTTTGAGTAAAAGTTGAAGAATTTTGATTATGAATCCCTCCAAGAGTAAAAAAATTATTTACTGATAAAAAAGGAACTTTATATTCTCTAAATTGGCTTCCTTTATGAGGTTTTGTAAAATTAAAATGAGAAAATCCTGAATTATTAAAAAATAAAAATGATAAAGAAGCTTTAATAAACAAACCAGCTTGGCAACAAGCAATAATTATACTAGCTTGAGTATTTATGAATTTTTTATTAGCTTCTATAATTTTTTCTGTATTATTTTTCATATGATTAAAACCCATAGGAATAAATACTCAAATAAAAACAAATCTAGAATTAAAACTCATTCCTACTTATTCACAAGCTATAAATTCTTGATTATTAATTAAAAAACCATGATTAATTTTAAATCCTATTCCAGGAAGTATAGCTAAAACTTCTTGAATAAAAGCATCAGATATACTTATTAATATAAATTGAAAAAAAATAAGTAATATAAAAAATATGATTAGTATTATTTCAAATAATAAAAATAAAATCATATCATTGGAATTAAAAAGATGAATAAATTGTGATAAAAAATGAATATGTAAAAATTTTGAAAATAAAAAAATAAATATAAAAGTATGAAATAATTGAAAAATATGAGCTTATGTATGAGAAAATATAGAAATTAATAAAAACTTTGAATATAAATACAACTTAATTAACTCTATAAAATACTGATTTTTAGAAACATATAATCAAAGTTTATTAACAATAAAATGATTAACTATATTAGTAAGAAAAATAGTTAATCCTCATAAACCTAAAGAAAGACAAGAAGCTTTAAATCAAATGAGTTGACCTATATGAATAGTAGATTTTATAAGTAATTCTTTATCAAATGGATTTTCATTTTTACTTATAATTACAGCTATTATATCTATAAATCTTTGAGTTTTTAATTTACTCCCAATTCCTGCTTTAGATTGATGAAGATTTGTTTTTATAACTATAAATTGATTACTTATAAAACTATTTTGAAAAAAAATAATTAGTTCCAATACTGAAAATATTATACATTTTATATTTTTTATCATATTAATTGCACTAAGTATTTTAATATGATATAATGATACTATAAAAATTATAAATAAATAGTATAAAATGAATTTAGAACTAATAAATAATATAAAAAATTATGTAAATATATTATTATCCCCTTTACAACATTTATATTATCATCAATATGATCATGCTCTTGATGTTATGAATAGATCATTAGAATTATGAAAAAAAGAATGATTAAATGATGAACAATTAGAAATATTAGCTATTGCATCATTATTTCATGATACAGGTTTTGTTATTCAATATGATAAAAATGAACCAATATGAGCAAAAATAGCAAAAAATTATCTAAGATGAATGCTTTATCCAGAAGATAAAATAAAACAAATTGAAAAACTTATTTTAGCAACTGATCCAGATTATAAAGCATGAGATGATATACTTGAGAATATTATAAAAGATGCTGATTTAGATAATATATGAAGAGATGATTTTTTAGATAAATTCAATAATCTTTCAAAAGAACTTGAATATATAAAAAAAATAAAAGCTAAAGATCCAAATTGGATTCACTGAACTATACAATTTTTAGAAAAACAAAATTATTGAACAAAAACTCAAGAAAAAGAAAGAAATGAAAAAAAGCAAAAAAATATTAACATACTTAAAAATATGTTAAAAGAACTAGAAAAATAAAAAGATTTACAAAAATTTGTAAATCTTTTTATTTTTATATAATTCTTCTAAATTGTTAATTTAATTAATCTAAATCCTAATGTTTGAATTTAAAATAGAAAATATTGATTGAAAATCTAGAGCAGGAGAATTTTTTACTGAACATTGAAGTTTCAAAACACCATGTTTTATGCCTGTTTGAACAAAAGCAACAGTAAAAGGAATATCAAAAGAATGGCTTGATCAAATGTGAGCAGAAATCATACTAAACAATACTTACCATCTATATCTAAGACCAGGTCAAGATGTAGTAAAACATTTTTGATGAGTACACAAATTTCAAAATTATAATAAACCTATATTGACAGATAGTGGATGATTTCAAGTTTTTAGTTTAGGTCAAGCAGAAACTGGACACAAGGTACCGGTACCCTTTAAGGGTACCGGTACCAATAAAAGTTTAGTTAAAGTCACTGAAGATTGAGTTCATTTTAGAAGTTTTATTGATTGATCAAAACATTATTTTACTGCAGAAAATAATATGGATTTACAATCTAACTTATGAGCAGATATAATAATGGCATTTGATGAATGTGCTCCTTGAGATTCTAACTATGAATATGCAAAAGCAGCAATGAATAGAACTCATAGATGGGCTGAAAGATGTGTAAAAAGATGGAAAGAAAATAATCAAAAAAGAAAGCAAAATTGAGAATATCTTCAAGCTCTATTCCCTATTGCTCAATGAGTAATATATGATGATTTAAGAAAACAAAGTGCTGAATTTATTTCAAATCTAG
>JALUWO010000277.1 GCA_027019405.1 Candidatus Altimarinota bacterium
TGGAGGTGCTATGCATATGGGTCCAGCACTTGGAATTAAGACAATATCTTTAAGTGGAAAAACAAATATGAATAAATGGCATCCTTGGGGATATAAAGATTTAGTTTTGCAAGATGAAAGCAAAATTGCTGAGAATATTGATAATAAATTGATAATAAAGAGAATAAAGGAAATTTGTGAATTCTATTTATAAACTAAGAAATAGAAAAAATATACAAGATTTCAAAATAACACTAGAAGATATTAAAAATGCTAAAAAAATTTTATTTGTTATTTTTGGTAGATATGGAGATAGTGTTATTGGTTTTCATGAAAGTTTGAATTTTATAGAAAAATATCCAAATAAAGAATATTTGTTCATTACTTCTTCTCAAAATTACCCATATTTTTTAGATAAGTGTAAAGATTATAAAAATTGTAAAATTGTAAAATTTAATAAAAAAAATATATTTAAAATTTTACCCTTAATTCTTATAATACAAAAATTTGACTTAGGATTTAATACTTATAGTTGGGGCAGAGAAAGTGAATTTTTAATATCTTTTGCTAAAAAATTCAACTTTTTTTTTAATATTCAAAAATCTTTAACAGATAATTATTATAATATTGCACGAAAATATCTTTTGCTTCCTCCTAAAAATACTATCCTAAATAAAATAAATTTGGATAATGTAAAAAGTATTTTAATTTGCCCAGAATCAACTGAAAGAAGAAGAAGTCTAACTCAAGATCATTTAAATTATCTTGTTGATAAATATAAAAAATTTACTATAACAGTAGCACATTCTAATAAATATAAAACTAACTGCCAAGAATTTATTTTTAGCAAAAAGAAATCTGAAAACTTTTTAAATATTCTCAAGCAGAGTGATTTAATCATTAGTATTGATAGTGCTCCTTTACATTTAGCAATGTTGTATAATAAAAAAATTTATGCTATTTTTTCAAGTTCTGTTCCTACAAATGTATTAACAAGTGGATATATAAAAATATTTAGAAACAATAAATTAAAAGATATAATGTGTGAAAAAAAAGATTGCAATAACCCTATTTGTATAGATTTAGAAAATGAGTATAAATTGAAAGAAACACAAATTAATATAGTAAAATATTGTGTTTTAAAGGAAGAGATATGAATCTATTTGAAACAAATCCTTATATTGATGAAATAATAATAAAGAGAATAAAGGAAAGTTTCAATGAGTAAAACACTTTATAAGCTTTATTTTAATTTATTTTCAAAAAATTATAATCTAAAAGATATTTTAACATTAAATTTAAAAAAAAATGACACTGTTATTATAGTGTCAAATACAGCATTAGGCGATACACTTTTATCAACACCTGCAATAAAATCTTTAAAAAAATCTTTTCCTTATATTAAAATAGTTGCAATATTAAAAAAAGTATTTTCTCCATTGTTTTATAACTTCAAATATATTGATGAGATCATCGAATATGATGGAAATTATAAAAATTTTTTTTCAACAATTAAAAAGATTAAAAAATATAATCCTAAATTAGCATTAATTTTTCATTCAAATGGCCCTCAAGATATACAGCTTTGTGTATTAAGCGGGTGTGAATATATTTTAAAACATCCGACAAAAAGTAATTTAAAACATTTTTTATCTTACAATTTTACAAAAAAAAATC
>JALUWO010000278.1 GCA_027019405.1 Candidatus Altimarinota bacterium
TTTTACAACTTTATCCACTTTTTTAAATAGTTAACCGTGAACAACTCCTCTCACCCAAATATCATTCCATCAACCCAATCACCCATTTGCCGATGATGGTATTGGGTTGGCATAACCGTCCGTTCCTGACTTTACCGAAACATCCATAGGTTGAGCCAACCATTGCAAGTGAGTATTTTTCCCATAAATGGTGTAAAAAAAGAGAAAAAAAGAGTCCTGGAGCATTCGGATGAACGCTCTTTTGAACTTGTTGTAGATCTTTTTGAGATTGAACCCACAAGCTGAAAGAATTGTATTGACCAGATTACCATGCACTCCTTTGAGAAAGTTTCTGCCCATACGGTGGTTTTGTTTGGCATGGGAAAAGACCGCTTCGATGGAGGATCGGCGTTTGAGGAGTTTGTGCTCCTTTTTGTTTTTGGAGGTTTCGAGGATAACTTCGGTTTCGCCCTGATAGTCATGGCCTCTGTATCCTTTGTCACCAAAGAGATAGCGAATTGTTTTATCGATCATCTCTTTTAAAGAAGTATTGGCCTCTTTGAGCATCCCTTTGAGGGTATGACCGTCATAGGGGTTGCCCTCATGGGCATTGGCATGGAGAATGAAGCACTCTTTGGCGGTAGCAATAAAGCTGGACTTATTGCCAAACTCGTAGCGTTTGTGGGCTTTGCCCTTGGAGATGCAGACGGTATCAGGTTCATGGAGGCTGTAGAGTTTGTTTTTGGAGCGGCGTTTTTGATTGTAGAGCCTTTGGCAGGCTTGAAGAAGTGTTTTTGCTTCAATGTCTAGATCGATAGCTCTTTTTTGTATCTCTCTTTCGATTTCACGAACGACTCTGCCAAGACGGTGTTTGAGCTTTTTAAGTGTGGTAGCTTGGCGTCTGAACTGTTTGGCGTGATTGTAGCGATTTGTCTTGATCAGCAGTTTTTTGCCGACTCTGATATAGCTTTGGCGTTGTCGGATATTTAAGCGTTTGGCCAGTTTGGAGAGTTTGACAATTGCCTTGTAGTATAGCTTGGCGTCGGTGGGGTAGGTGATGTTTTTCTCTTGCACAGTCGAATCGATGACGGCTGTCTCAATGCTTTTTGGTTTGATGATCTTTGTCTTGAATCCGCTTTTGATCGTCTCTTGCAGCAGTTTGTAGAGTTTTCTCTTTTTCAGGCGCTCTCTAAAGCGACTCATGGAGCTTCTGTCAATTGGAAAGGCATGTTGAAACACTTTTTCTCCACAGAAATACTGGTAGTAGGGGTTTTCGATGTAGGCCCAGACGATACTTTCGTCACTGAGGTTGAACATGTATCGTAGATAGTGCAGACCCACCATCAGGCGAATGGGTTTATTGGGATTGCCTGTGGTGGCGGGATAAGCCTGAGCGAGCTCTTCTTCGATACTTTGCCAATCGATACTATCGGCCAGTTTGACAAGAGGATGGTTGAAATCGATGATATCGCTTAGTTGTTTATGGCTATCAAACAGAGTCACTTCTTTGGGTTTTTCTTGGAGCATGAAAAATCCTGAAACTGCAAGGTTTTTGTGTCTTGATTATCGCTTTCTTGTAGTTCTATGATAGCTAATATCTGCTTTAAACCCCATGAAATCAGGGGTTTGTGGGTTGTTCACGGTTAACTATTTAACCGCTGCCAGGACGGCATCGT
>JALUWO010000279.1 GCA_027019405.1 Candidatus Altimarinota bacterium
TCTCTAAAAATTTTAGATTATCATAATCATCGTTAAAAATCACATCTCTTGCAACTCCACGATTTATGATATGATAAAATCCATTTTTCTCTATTCTTGTTTTCCTTGCCATATTTAACTCTTTTTACTTGATTATAACTATTTTTTAGTTAAAAGTAAAGCTCTGACCCTGCTATTTTGCAATATTTTTTTTGCTTCAACAAACACGCACTCAACTTCTCGATTTCCAATGTCTTGAATAGAATAGCTTAAATATATGAACTGTAAGACATGCAAAAAAGGTGTATAGTGTATCATCCGCATATAAGGAATGATTTGTTCAGCTTGCTTCAATCCTATGTTGGCAGCTATTGAGTGCATGGGTACATACAATATTAGAGGTTGTTTTAAAAGCTCATCCAAAAAAGCAGTACTAACTCTTTTGCTACTTCTAAAATATTTGTTATTATTTTCCAGTTTTAAAAAATCCTCAATTTCTCGCAAAATAACTGCGAGTGAAATGTTTACTACTATTGCACTCAAATTTACTGCTCCTTTGCACATTTTAAGAGATCCGATTTACTAACTCTAATTGCTCGTCCAAATCGTTTGCCAGTAAGTTCCCCATCAAGGAACATTTGGCGCAATTTTTGATACTCAAGACCAGTTAATTTTTCAGCAGTCTCTAAACTTATGAGTTCACCTGTATTATTATTCATTTGAAGAGATAACTTCTTCAAGATTTCTTCTTGCAAATTTTTTATTTCTACTAATTCTTGAGAATTCACTAAAACATGCATACGTAATCCTTTTTTATTCATTTACACAAAATTTCTTCATGTATATTTGTAATTGTATATTTTAATAACTTAAATATAGATAATATATTACCTATTACTTTTTCAATCATTTAAATTATTATGATTTTTTTATTTTTTAGAATATTTAATATATTATTGAGCTATAATTTTGTTATCTAAATAGGAAAAAGTAGAAATGGCGAAACTAAATAAAAAAAAAGTATCATTTGATATAGATCCAGATTTATTGGATGACATAAAAAAATACTGTATCGAGAAGAAAATAAAACAAGCTGATTTTCTAAGAGATTCAGCAAAAGAAAAACTTGCTCGTGATAAAACTTATTTAACAATATTGGTTCCCTTTGATGGAACTATTAAAAAGTTTGTAATAAACAAAAATGACTATGATATTGATATTTTTGAAGCATCTCAAGCAATGAAAGAAAGTATAGAAGCAACACAAGAAGGTGTTTTAAGAATAAAAAATGGTCATTCAGGAATTATAAATTCAGAGCTAAGAGATATGATTGAAGTTTTAGGGAAAGTAGCTTTTTTTATGAGATAAGGCAAATGCCCCAATACTGGATTTTTAAACTGAACACACAACATTAAGTTTTGATTTATACTTTCATATCCCAATTATTAAAATTACACAGTGCAAAAATAGATGGCTAATCTCATCTAAATCTTACAAAAAGTTACATTATTTCATAAAATATTAAAGAGTTAAAGGTATTTCCCCCCCCCATTTGTGCTTATATTAAAGTAAAAGTTATATAATTACACCAAATTTAATATTAAGAAGTACTTTAGAATATGATAAATATAGTTTTATGCGGCGGTAATGGTACGAGACTTTGGCCTAT
>JALUWO010000280.1 GCA_027019405.1 Candidatus Altimarinota bacterium
GTGAAGTATATAAAATAGGAAAAAACAAAACAGTTTTAATAGTAGCACATAGATTGTCAACACTTGAGGGGTGTGATAGGATTGTAAGGTTTGAAGATGGGGTGATGCGATGAAAAGTAAATTTTTAGTACTTGACCTTCTAATCTCAAAATTGGAAAATGAACTTGGTTTGAAAGCTGATGAGAATTTTGACACAAGTATTGCAAAGACGAAGGAATAGAGTAATTAAATGATAAATGTAACTAAAACATATTTGCCGGATAAAAAAAAGTATAAAAAGTATATCGATGAAATATATGAAAATGGCTGGCTAACAAATAATGGTCCACTAGTGCAAAGACTTGAAAAAAGACTTGCAGAATATTTAGGTGTAAAAAATATTATTTTGGTTGCGAACGGTACTGTTGCTTTAGAGATTGCATATCGAACATTAAATATAAAAGGTTTTGCTGTCACTACACCTTTCAGTTTTGTAGCCACTACAAGTTCACTTGTAACAAATAATATTTTACCAATATTTGCTGATATTGATCAAACAACTTTTAATATTAATCCAAATAATATAGAAAATCTTATAACTCCAAATACTTCTGCTATAGTTCCTGTACATGTTTTTGGTAATGGGTGTGAAGTGGATGAGATTAGTGAAATTGCAAAAAAATACAACTTAAAAGTTATTTATGATGCTGCGCATGCATTTGATGTTAAATACAAAGATAAATCAATATTAAACTATGGTGATATTTCTACACTTAGTTTTCATGCTACAAAGCTTTTTCATTGTATTGAAGGTGGTGCATTGGTAATAAATGATGATTCATTAGTTGAAAAAGCAAGATATCTTATAAATTTTGGTATAGAAAATCAAACATCTATTCCTCATTTAGGTACAAATGCAAAGATGAATGAGTTTGAAGCAGCTATGGGACTTTGTGTACTTGATGATATGGAAGAGATTAAAAACAAGAGAAAGCAAATAGTAAAGACTTATATAGATGGACTTAATGGACTAGCAGAATTTCAAAAGAAAAATGAAAATACTACGGAAAATTATAGTTATTTTCCAGTTGTTTTTAAGAATGAGTCAGAGCGTTTAAAAGTAGAAAAATCATTAAATGAAGAAGGTATCTTTCCTCGAAGATATTTTTATCCATCACTTGATACTCTTGATTATATAGAACCAAAACAGGAGTGTAAGCTATCGAGAATTATTTCCAAGAGAATACTTTGTTTACCTATATATGCTGAGCTTGAAGTAGAGATTCAAGAAAAAATAGTAAATATTATCAAGGATATAATTTGAAAAATATACTTTTATGTGATGCAAATTTTTGTATTTTACCGATAGTTCAATATATTATGCAAAATAACCATCATTTAAGTGTGGTTGGTTCACTTTTAAGTGATCCTGCACATCATATTGCGCATAAATCAATTCCAATAAACTATTCTGATGTTGATGCATTGGAAAAACATATTCGAGAAAATAAATATGATTATATTGTTCCTGGATGCAATGATAGATCATACTTGTCATTGTCAACAATAGCAGAAAATCTGAATTATCCTGGTTTTGATAAACATGAGACCGTTTTAGCAATTCACCATAAAGATAAATTTAGAGTGGTTGCGGAACAATATAATTACCCCGTACCAAAAGCAGTGAGTCAATATGAAAATATTGCTAGTTTGAAATTTCCAATTATCATTAAGCCAGTAGATTCATTTAGCGGTAAGGGGACAAATAAGGTGGAGAGTATTGATGATGTAAAAAGATATTGGGATGAGGCAAAAGAATACTCAACTACGGGAGATATTGTAGCTGAAGAATTTGTGGAAGGAAATCTTTACAGTCATTCTGCATTTATTAAAGATAAAAAGATTATAGTCGATTTTTTTGTTAATGAATATTGTACTATTTATCCATATCAGGTCAATAGTTCGAATATAGCTACACAACTAAGTACAAAAGTGAAAAATAGCTTGAGAGAATGGGCTGAAAAGTTTTCTCAAGATTTAGATCTTGTGGATGGATTGATACATACTCAATTCATTGCTGATAAAGATATGTTTTCGATTATTGAAGTAGCTAGAAGATGTCCAGGTGATTTATATAGTGAATTAATTCAAAAAAGCACAGGTGTGAATTATGCTGAACTTTATGCTAAACCGTTTATAGGTGAAAAGTTACCAGATTACCTTATTAGACAAGATGAAAGATATTTTTCCAGACATACTGTGAGTGTAGATGAGGAATGTGTATTTATAAGTTCAAGTGTCAATCTTGAATCTAAAAATATTCAGAATATACAGTTGAAATTAAGTGGAGAACGAATGAAAGCTGCTCCATTTGATAAATCTGGTATATATTTTATTGAACACAATAGTTCTCAAGAGATGGAAAATATTACTAAAAAATTAAAAGAATTTATAACAATAGAAGCTTTAAATGTTTTAAATGAGGAAAAAAAATGAACAATTATAAAAAACCTTTAAAATTAGCTTTTATAGGTGGAGGAATTGATTCTGCTATTGGTTATACTCACTATATTGCTTCGCAGATGGATCATCTTTTTATTGTGAGCGCAGGTTGTTTTAGCAGAAGAACAGATATTAATCAAAAAACTGCTGTAACATGGGGGATTGAAGACGAACATCTTTATTCAGATTGGGAAGAACTTTTGGAAAAAGAAATTTATTTTGTGGATGCTGTAGTAATTTTAACGCCTACTTTACAACATCATAAAATGATTATGAAAGCTCTTGAACTGGGTTATGCTGTAATTTCTGAGAAAGCCTTAGCCACTACATATCAAGAAGGTATAGAAATAGTAAAAAAAGTTGATGAAAAAAAAGCTTTTTTTGCAGTTACTCACAATTATACAGCTTATCCAATGCTGCGAGAATTGCAACATATGATTCAAGCTGATAAGCTTGGTAAAATCACACATATAAATATAGAAATGCCACAAGAAAGTTTTGCGAGATTAGTAAATGGAGAGAAACCAAAGCCTCAAAGTTGGAGGTTAAGCGATGGGAAAATTTCGGGAGTTTCACTTGACTTAGGTGCTCATTTACAACATATGATATTTTTTTTGACAAATGAAAACCCTATAGAATTAGTTGCAGACGAATCAAGCTTTGGATGGTTTGAAGATGTGGTTGATGATGTGACATGTTTAGCAAGATATCAAAGTGGCATGAAAACACAAATGTGGTATGGAAAATCGGCTATTGGCCATAGAAATGGTTTAAAAGTTAGGGTTTATGGAACTAAAGGAAGTGCGGAATGGTTTCAGATAAATTCTGAAGAACTTAACTTTCAAGATATTAATGGAAATAGGATGATTATTGATAGAGCATCATCAAATATAAATGTAGCCGGTCAATTAAGATACAATCGTTTTAAAGCAGGTCATCCTGCAGGTTTTTTAGAAGCTTTCGGAAATCTTTACTATGATATTGCAGACAAATTAAGACAATATAAAACTGATGATAATCATAAAATGGATTGGTCATATAATGCAAAACAAGCTGTAATTGGATTGAGAGTTTTTGAAGGAATTCGAGAGTCTAATATGAATAATAAATGGGTGAAACTTTAAAGGAAATTAAATATGCTAAATCTGGAAAAGCAAAAAATAGATGAGAGAAAAAAAGAGTTAGTTAATCTTTTTCTAAATACAAAAACTGAAAAATATATATTAGGGCAAAATAACAATGCAGAAAAACTTTTGAATACAGTAAAAGATATTGATGGTATTATAGATGATTATACAAAAGAAAAAGAATGGAAGAATGAAAAAATATTAAAACATAAAGATATAAAAAATAAAACGGCTATTATTGTATCTTGTTCATTAGCTATATATCCATATACTGCATTGAACGCCCTTCATAAAGAAGGATTTAGTAATGTAATAACTATTTTAGATATTGTTAAGTTTTCAGATTTAAACTTAGATATACAATTCCTTAGCAAAGCAAATGAAGATATTGAAAATAGTTTTCAGAAGTATAATAAAATTTATAATTTAATAAAAGAGAAAGAATCGAAAAAAGTTTTTAGTGATATTATTAATTTTAGATATAGCTTTTCTCTCTCATTTATGAAATATTATAAAGTTGATTCAATAGGACAATATTTTGAAGATTTTTTAAATCTAGATAATGAAGTATTTGTAGATGCTGGTGCTTATGATGGTCAAACAAGTTTAGAATTTATAAAGCATTGCCCAAATTATAAATCAGTTTATCTCTTTGAACCATCAGAGTCTAATTTAAAACTTGCAAAAGAAAATCTGAAGTCTTATAGAAATATAAATTTTATAACTAAAGGATTGTCCAATAAAAAAGATACTTTAAAATTTGATACGGAGTCAGGAAGTGCAAGCAGTATATCTGAAAATGGAACAGTCGCAATTGATGTCGATACCTTAGATACTTTAGTAGATGAAAAAGTAACATTTATAAAAATGGATATAGAAGGTGCTGAGGGTATGGCTATAGAGGGTATGAAAGAACACATAAAAAAAGATTATCCAAAGATGGCAATAAGTGTATACCATAAAGTAGATGATTTTTGGAAAATACCTGAACAAATTTTTGCAATAAGAAGTGATTATGATATTTATATGCGGCATTATACAGAAGGAACAGATGAAACAGTAATGTTCTTTATGCCTTCCAAAATTAGATGTTAATGCATTTATTAAAAATAGTAGAATATATTGGTTGAACATTGAATAAAATTAAAGTTGTAAGCCTTAAAAAAATACTATAGCAAACTATGCAGGATAGTTTTATACTATGTTTATAGGCATCTTCATGCTTTCTCTTTATTTGAGATATTTGGGAGCAGAAGCGTATGAATTGGTTGGTTTTTTTACGATACTTATCTCTTGGATAGCATTGCTTGACTTGGGGCTTTCTACGGTATTGGCAAGAGAAATAGCAAAATTAAAAAACAAAGTTAATGGGCTAGTAGAACTAAAAAAATTACGCTTAGCGTAGAAGTTTTTTATAATTATATCTACTTTCATTTTTTTTCATTAACAATGTTGAGTGTGATATTATTGGTATTAAATATCTGTATATCAGAAATGTGTATGGAATATATATTTAAATATTGAAGATTCTGAAAAGGTAGAAAATGAAAAATAGAAAATTTAGATTTTTAATTTATGCACCACCATTTGATGAAAATATTGGGGGAGTTATTGCACTGCATAGATTGTGTGATCTATTGATTAGAAATGGAGAAGATGCATTTTTAGTCCCATATTATACTAAACCTAAATTTTCTACTTCTGTTGGTAAATTAAAAAATATTCTATACCCTTTAAAAGTTGTTAAATATTTATTAATTAAATACTTGAGAATTTATAATGTAAATAAAATGCTTATTACGCCAGTTTTGCATAAAGTAGTATTAAGTGATAGTGATGTAGTAATTTATCCAGAAGTAGTAAATGGCAATCCTCTTGAGGTAAAAAATGTAGTAAGATGGCTTATGCATAAACCTGGTTATCATACTGGGGAGATTAGTTATGGTAAAGGGGATATGTACTTTTTTTATCAAATTATTTTTAATGATCCTAGTTTAAATCCATATATCGATCATTTTCTTACAGTTGTATGGGTAAGAGATGAAATATATAAGCAGACAAATTTTGGGATAAGAACAGGAACGTGCTATATGCTTAGAAAAGGAAAAAATAGAAAAATGGTTCATGACGTAAATAATTCTATTCTTTTAGATGGAATGTCCCATGATGAGATAGCGAAAATAATGAATCAATGTGAATATTTTATTTCTTATGATACGGAAACCATGTATTCTAATTATGCTATTTTATGTGGTTGTAAATCTATTGTTGTGCCAAAAGATGGGGTTTTAAAAGAGGAATGGCAACCAAAAAAAGAATTTAGATACGGCATAGCTTATGGATTTAAGGATCTTGCTGAAGCACAAAAGACAAAACACTTAGTGTATGATGTCTTGAAAAAACTTGAAAATGACTCTAATCAATCTGTAAAGGTATTTATACAGAAGGTGTATGAATATTTTGATGGGAAGGAATATATAGGATGAAAAAGGTATCTATTTGTATCCCATGTTATGAACAGCCTCAAAATTTACAAAAATGTTTGAAGTCTATTAAACAACAGTCCTTTAAAGATTTTGAAGTCATTATAACTGATGATTCAAAAATTAATGATTTGACAAATGTTATTCAAGATTTTAAAAATAATTTTGAAATTAAATATATTAAAAATATAACTGCAAAAGGTTCCCCTGAAAATTGGAATGAAGCTATTAAAAATGCGCAAGGTAGATATATAAAAATATTGCATCACGATGATTATTTTAAAGAAACTGATTCATTAGAACAGTTTGTAAGACTGTTAGAAGAAAATCCAAGTGCTAAAGTTGTGTTTTGCTCATCTTATCATGTAGATAATGAAGGACATTATGTATCAAGTCATACATTGACACAGTCAAATATGAGAATGGTACAACAGGATGCGAAAAAACTTTATCTTGGTAATGTAATTGGAGCACCTAGTGTTATGATGTATCATAAGGATCTAAATAGATATTTTGACAAGCGAATGAAATGGCTGGTTGATATAGATTTCTATATTCAATTGTTAAAAGATAATAGTTTTGTATATACAAATAAAGAGTTGATTGCTATTAACATTGGTGAAGAACAAAGAGTGACAAAAGAGTGTGAGAATAATGCAAAAATAAGTATTTATGAACATATGATATTATTTGAAAAATTACAACTTTCGGTTCTTCCTTTGAGTTATAAACTATATTTTATAAAGTTATTTTTAAAATTTAAAGTTTTTAACAAAGAACAGATAAGGAGTTATGGATATAGTGGCAATCTTGAATATATATCTAGCATATTCAAATATGTTAAACTATTGTATCCTCTTTATTTAGTATTAAAGAATAAAAAAAAGGTTTATTAAATATGCTAATTGTGCAAATTGTTGGTGGACTTGGAAATCAAATGTTTCAATACGCATTAGCTCGATCACTACATGAACAAGGCTATAAAATTAAATTGGATATATCCGCATTCGGATCATATAAACTACATGGTGGTTATCAGTTGTTAAAATATAATATAAGTATTCCAATAGCTACTGCAGAGGAAATAAATAAATTAAAAATAAATAGATTTTTTGTAGCCTTTGAAAAATATCTACATATTCCTTTTTCAAAATGGATACAAGAAAAAACTTTTTTATTTCAAAAAAATTTGATAACTTCAGATAATGTGTATATTTCTGGATATTTTCAAACAGAAAAATATTTTTTAAAGATTCGAGATATTTTATTGGAAGAATTTGTACTAACTCAAAGTATCTCTACTTATACAAATATTATGAAAGATAGTATTGAAAATACAGAGCAAAGTGTTTCTTTACACGTAAGAAGAGGCGATTATATACATAATCCAATAGCTTTAAAAACACATGGAGTTTGTAGTTTGGAATATTACCAAACAGCAATTGATTTTTTAGAAAAGCAATACTCAAATATAACATTTTTTCTTTTTTCTGATGATATTGACTGGGTAAGAGAAAATCTATCTGCCAAAAATTCTGTAGTTGTTTCAAGTGAAGAGAAAAGATTACCGCATGAAGATATATATCTTATGAGTTTATGTAGCCATAATATTATTGCAAATAGCAGTTTTAGTTGGTGGGGCGCATGGTTAAATCAAAATCCCAAAAAAATTGTTATAGCTCCAAAAAAGTGGTTTGCCGATAAAAAATTGCAAAAACAATCAGATGATATAATACCTGAAAGTTGGCTTAAATTGTGATAGGTGATAAAAAATGGTAGTAGGTACAGGTTTAATCGCAAAGGCATTTGACGAATATCAACTAAATGAGAGTATTGTAATCTTTGCTTCTGGAGTTTCTAATTCTAAAGAAATTTCAAAAGAAGCATTTTTGCGAGAGCGAAACTTATTGCTTTCTTATTTGGAAAATTACGGTAGTAGTAAGTATTTTGTATATTTTAGTACTTGTTCCATCTATGACACGTATATTCCTCATAGCAATTATACAAAGCATAAAATTAATATGGAACAATTAATTAAACAAAGGGCTAAGCAATATTATATTTTTAGACTCCCACAAGTTTTAGGAGTTAATAATCAAACACAATTAGTTGGATTTTTATATAATGCAATAAAATCTAAGAAATATTTTGATTTATATGATATTGAAAGAAATATAATAGATATTGATGATGTTCGATTAATAGTAAACAATGTTATTAAATCAAACAAATATAAAAATATTGTAATGAATCTTGCTAATACAAGCAATATTAAAGTTCTTGATTTAGTTAAAATTATAGAAAAAATGTGTCACAAAAAAGCGAATTATCATATTGTAAAAAAAGAAGGAAGTTTTTACATTGATGTATCACAGATGAAAAGTTTGATATGTAATAGTGAAATATTTACAAAAAATTATATAGAAAGTAGATTAAAAAAATATTATGAATGAATTAATAAGTGTGATCTTACCTGTATATAATGGTGAAAAGTATTTGAAATATTCAATAGAAAGCATTTTGGAACAAACATATGAAAATTTTGAGTTAATTATTATTAATGATGGTTCAACAGATAATAGTTTGAAAATTATAGAAGAATATCAGAAGATTGATTATAGAATTGTTGTTATTAGTAGAGAAAATAAAGGTTTAGTACCAACATTAAATGAAGGATTAATGAAAGCTAAAGGTAAATATATTGCTAGAATGGATCAAGATGATATTAGCATGAAAAATCGTTTTGAACAGCAATTGGCATTCATTATAACAAATAATTTAGTCCTTTGTGGCAGTTTTGCAAAAGTTATAGATGAAGAAGGAAAATACCTTGAAAACAGAACTGTACCTACTAAATATGATAAGATCAAAAAAATGTTACAATCCTGTACGAATACATTTTATCATCCCAGTGTGATGTTTAAAAAAATAGAATATGTATATTATAATGAATGTGCCTATTACTGTGAAGATTATGAAATGTGGTTAAAATATTTAGAATTGGGAAAGGTTGGTAATATTCCTGAATATTTGTTGGAGTATAGACTAGAATCCAATAGTATTACTAATAGTAAAAGATATCTTGTTTTTTATAATGTTTCACGTCTCTTTTTTAGTTACGTTAAAGCAAAATTAAATCATATAAATATTATAAAAGAGCCATTGTCATGTAAACCAAAATTCTCAATGAATACGTTGGAAAGATATACATCAAGTCTATATTCTCATGGGTTATTATATGGTTATAAAAAAAGTCATGTCCTTAGTTTAGTGTATAGAGGGCTAGCTGTCCTTTTATCACCAGATATATTGTGGATTTATTTTAAACGCGCATATTTAATAAAAAAATTAGCAAAATATACAGAAGAAAAATAAATACAACATTACTGATTATATAGAAGGTGAAAAAAAGATATTTGTGAAAAAAATATTATATTTAATTAACGTTGACTGGTTTTTTTGTATCTCATTTTTACAAGTTAGCAAAGAAGCGATCGGTCAAGGCTAAAACAGGGTTAGAGTATTTAAATAAAATATAAGTATATATTTGATAATATGTACATATATTGGAAAGGAGATTGCTATGTTGGAACTTGGTATTTCTCAGG
>JALUWO010000281.1 GCA_027019405.1 Candidatus Altimarinota bacterium
AAAATACTCACAAAAATCTCTGAAATACAAAATGTTGTCAAGGATAATAAAAACTTTCTACAGATTATCGCTGTACTCAGTGCTTATACTCAAAAAGAGTTAGGGTTTATGTGCGAAAGTTGAGTACTATAAATATATTTTCATTGCAAAAATATTTTATTGTGTCATTATATACTTTATTGTAATACTCGTCTTTCCATTCACCATATCCTCTAGGAATAGTAAAGTTACTAATTACATCAAAGATTAATCTGTATGATTTTTCTGGAAATATCCTATCTTTTGTAAAAACCTTTTGGAGTATAGATGTTAAATTATCATCTTTAATTAATTCATTCCAAACTAATTTAGAAAACTTATCATCTCTATGTTTTGGTATTAAAAATTTAGAAAAACTCTGATAATTATGATATTTATCATTATGTAAAAGTTCACTTACTAACATCTTGGCAGAAATTTCTAAAATTTTATTATTATATTTATTATCAGGTATTGATACTCTTGCATTATCCAAAGCAAAATCAGCATGTATTAATACATTAAACCCACATTCAACTTTTGTAGGTAAATATGTATAAAACCTAGAATCTACTTTTTCAATATTGTCAAAAGGAAAAGCAATAGCTATATTGGGATCAAAGGGAATATTCGCATAACTTTCTAACTTTCGGCTCTCCATCAAATCTTCTAATTCATTATGAAATTTATGATTTGACTTCAAATCTATTATATTCCAATTTTTATCTTTTGATGAAATACTGTTACCTCGAATATGAATAGTTATGTTTTTATCCTGTTTATTTTTCAATTGATTTAAAAAGAAAAATTTAGTTTTTTCAAAGTCATCTAATTCTTTTTCTATCTCTTCTCTAGCTTTTGAATCTATTAAATAAATTGTGACTTTAGTCTTTCTGCCGTCGCATAAATTATTTTTATCTGAAGCAAAGTATTTTGGAAAATAAAATGAAGGAACATTTCCTTCACCTGCTTTTTTTAGTGCTTCTCTAATATTGTGATTTTCATTTTCATAAAAGTTTTTAACTGTTACAGGGTTAAATAAATCAAATCCCCATACTTTTTCATCCTTGATGGATTCAATAGTTACATGATTACTTACATTCCAGCATGATTTAAAACCAACTCCCTTATTACCAACTGACTCACCTGCTCTTTTGTTGCTATTATGGATAGTATTTAATGCATGAAAATCACTCTTTTTATATTTTTCTATTGATTGCTCTTCAATACTAAATGCTTCTCCATCATTAGATATAATAAACTCATTTTCAGTAAGCTCTAGCCATATATTGGATTCAGCTTTATCGATAGCATTTTGAAAAAATTCAAAAACAACTCGTCCAGTATAATCTTTACTAGATTCATTTTCTGTACCTGCTTGTGATTGTGCAATATCAGGTCTTTCGTTAACTAATTTTGCATTCTTATTAGTAAAATTTTTTATTATGTCTTTTGGTTGAATATCCATTTTAATCCATATTTTACATCATGAGTAAATTGCTCTACATCTATTTATATATTTATTTTTAAATATGCCTAATAACTAAACTCTGAATTAACCTTTCCAGAAATAGTTTGCTTTAATACATTTCTTACTTCATCTCTAACTTGTTTATTTGAAACATC
>JALUWO010000282.1 GCA_027019405.1 Candidatus Altimarinota bacterium
GACTAAAAGATGAAGCTGTAAGGTATTTTTGGATAGATTTATTATGAGAATTAGCAAGAAATAATAATTTAGGAGAAGAAATATGGGAAGAGATAAAAGATAAATGGGAAAAATGACTAAAAGATGTAAATGTAAGATATTCTTTGATAAGTTTGTTATGAGAATTAACAAAAAATGATGATTTAAGAAAAAAAATATGGGAAGAGATAAAAGATAAATGGGAAAAATGACTAAAAGATGAAGATGTAAAAGATTCTTGGATAAGTTTGTTATGAGAATTAGTAAAATATGATGATTTAAGAAAAAAAATATGGGAAGAAGTAAAAGATAAATGGGAAAAATGACTAAAAGATGAAGATGTAAAAGATTCTTGGATAAGTTTGTTATGAGAATTAGTAAAATATGATGATTTAAGAAAAAAAATATGGGAAGAAGTAAAAGATAAATGGGAAAAATGGCTAAAAGATGAAGATGTAAAAGATTCTTGGATAAGTTTATTATGAGAATTAGTAAAATATGATGATTTAAGAGATAAAATATGGGATAAAATAAAAGATAAATTGGGAAAATGAATAGAAGATAAAGATTTATATGTAAGAGATTCTTGGATAAGTTTGTTATGAGAATTAACAAAAAATGATGATTTAAGAAAAAAAATATGGGAAGAAGTAAAAGATAAATGGGAAAAATGACTAAAAGATTTATATGTAAGAGATTCTTGGATAAGTTCGTTATGAGAATTAACAAAAAATGATGATTTAAGAGACAAAATATGGGAAGAAGTAAAAGATAAATGGGAAAAATGACTAAAAGATGAAGATGTAAAAGATTCTTGGATAAGATTATTATGAGAATTAGCAAGAAATGATGATTTAAGAGACAAAATATGGGAAGAAGTAGAAAATAAATTGAAAGAATGACTAAAAGATGAAAATTTAAGTTATTCTTGGATAAGATTATTATGAGAATTAGCAAGAAATGATGATTTAAGAGACAAAATATGGGAAGAAGTAGAAAATAAATTGAAAGAATGACTAAAAGATGAAAATTTGAGAGATTCTTGGATAAACTTATTATGAGAATTAGCTAAAAACAAAGAAATTAGACAACAAATCCTAACAAAACTAAGTCCAGAAATTTATCATCCTCAAATAGAAAATTTTTTAAACCATAATTCAGGCTCATTTTTACTTACAGGTTATAGATGAGTTGGTAAAACAACTTTATTGAAACAACTTTTCAAAAAATATAACAATCAAGAAAAAGAAGAAAAACTTATACCTGTTTTTGTAAATGTTCCAGAACCTACAAATAAAGATTGAAAAAAAGAGTTTGATAAAAAACAACTTATGGATTTTATCATAAGAAAATTATATTTTGAAATACAAGACCATAAAAAAGATTTACCACAAGATTTTGTAGAAAATATTGAAGATCAGTATATAAGGACTTTTAAGGAAAAAAAAGATTATGAATTTGGTTTAGTAGTTAAAAAAAGTTTTACTTTCAAAGCTATATTAGCTATTTTGAAATATTCTGTTCCTTTTGTTTTAACTTTATTTGCTTGGATGATAACTACTTATTTTTCTGATTATTTAAATTGAACTACAAAAACTTTTTTTGAATTACTTTTGCAA
>JALUWO010000283.1 GCA_027019405.1 Candidatus Altimarinota bacterium
TCAAATCCCTGTGGGATATATTTGAACTTATATCTGCCTCAGCAGCAGAAGTATATATATTGTTTCAAATCCCTGTGGGATATATTTGAACATCGGTTTGTTCGTTCTATGGCTGGTTACCCCCTAAGTTTCAAATCCCTGTGGGATATATTTGAACATAATCGTTTACGATAAGTATGCCTATAAACTTCCAAGTTTCAAATCCCTGTGGGATATATTTGAACAGTTAGCATTATGTAACTTTGTTTTATCTTGTTTAGTTTCAAATCCCTGTGGGATATATTTGAACACCTTTAACTGACAAAAAGTTACCTTTATATTAATCGTTTCAAATCCCTGTGGGATATATTTGAACTATCTTGCACATAGATTTTTTGATCGTGCAAAGCTATGTTTCAAATCCCTGTGGGATATATTTGAACCTTTTTTCTCGGGTTGCTTTAACAATTCTTTTTAAAGTTTCAAATCCCTGTGGGATATATTTGAACATGATATTATGAGAGATTGGAAAAAATATACTGAGTTTCAAATCCCTGTGGGATATATTTGAACACTCTTCGTCAGATTGAAGTTCTTTTTAATGAAAAGTTTCAAATCCCTGTGGGATATATTTGAACTAACAGAAACTTCAACATCTTTGCCGATTTTATCTTGTTTCAAATCCCTGTGGGATATATTTGAACACCCATGTAACTTTTATCTATCACTTCTTTTTTAGTTTCAAATCCCTGTGGGATATATTTGAACCTGATTTAAGGAGTGCTGATTTAGCCTATGCTAATTGTTTCAAATCCCTGTGGGATATATTTGAACCCCAACTTCACATTTTAAAATATTGTTTTCTAAAAAGTTTCAAATCCCTGTGGGATATATTTGAACCGAGTTCAAGCGATATTTTAAACTTTTGGCAGTAAGTTTCAAATCCCTGTGGGATATATTTGAACTCAAACAAGCCGTTACATTGTGGTTTTAAAATTGGAGTTTCAAATCCCTGTGGGATATATTTGAACAGCAAGAGCCGATGCTTTTTCTAACAAAAAAATATATAGTTTCAAATCCCTGTGGGATATATTTGAACTAATTGCTGGAGGCAAAACGATATGATTTTAGAAGGTTTCAAATCCCTGTGGGATATATTTGAACTCTATAAGAGCAATTCCTCATTTAGCTAAAAAAAGTTTCAAATCCCTGTGGGATATATTTGAACAATTAGACATAAAAAAACAATTTTTAATTATTAATGAGTTTCAAATCCCTGTGGGATATATTTGAACGTGCAAAAACTGCACCTACTGCGGCTACAAGTGCAAGTTTCAAATCCCTGTGGGATATATTTGAACCATCGGATTACCGTCCTCTCCAAACAGTTATAACCAGTTTCAAATCCCTGTGGGATATATTTGAACTTTGATAACCTGCACCTTTTGTTAACTCTTTTTGAGGTTTCAAATCCCTGTGGGATATATTTGAACATAGGAATAGTGATAAAATAATCAAAAGCATTATTAGGTTTCAAATCCCTGTGGGATATATTTGAACTAAAACTTCTAATGCAATAAATTTAGCTATATTAAGGGTTTCAAATCCCTGTGGGATATATTTGAACAGCACATAATCCCCAATATAGTAGGAAAAA
>JALUWO010000284.1 GCA_027019405.1 Candidatus Altimarinota bacterium
ATTGCTCCAAGTGAAATTATAAATATGATTGAAAGAAATGTAGAGATTAATATAAAAGATGTTTAACAAATCATTGGAGAGAAATATTTGATCCTGCGGCTCAAATATTTCTCAACTCAGTCGTTATATCAAAGAAGCCACATTATCTGGAAATTTGGATATGCCTATTTACAGGTAAAATTTAATTTTAGGACTATACTATGAATGAAATTGTTGCACTTGAGTATCAATTAAATAATGGATTAACCATTATGAAAGAGTTTTATACAAATTCTACAGATGCATATGAAGCTGAAAAAGCATTAAAATTACGATACGGTAATGATTTAAAATGGTCAAGAAGAGTTACAGGATATGATACTGACAGAGAATATGAAAAAAAACATGGTATTAAAAAACAACAAAGACAAATTGAAGAACAAGAAAAAAGGTTACAAAAACTTGAAGCTAAAACTTCAAATATTGCCTACCAGCAACAAGCAGAAAATTTAAAAAGTGAGGTTGAAAATATATCTCCCGGTATTCAAGAATGGGAAGAATACAAATCAGCACTAGAAGATGAAATTAATGCAATTATTCTTGAAATTAGGGAAAAAATAGATGAATTTTCAGAATATTCATCAAATTTACAAGATACTATAAATACACTAAATACTAAAATAGATAAACATAATAGTCAACCAAATATTTATGATTCAAATAAAATAGACCCATTAAAAAACTTAGATGACACATTGAATACAGAAGTTGATTTTAATAAAAAAGCAGATGAAAACTTAGGTATTGGAAGTTGGGTTTTTATTATTTTAATTTTAGCATTAATACTTTATGGTGTAGATTGGTTTTTTGAATTAAATATTTATTCAAGTGTATATGAATTTATAAAAAATTTATTTGGAAATCAAGTATGATAGTAAAACATAAATTTTTAGATAAATATCCTATTACTGGAAAGAAAATTTTGATAATTGGAACTTTTAATCCTGATATTATTTGTAATGAAGCTACATATTTTTATGGTAGAAGAAGAAATTATTTTTGGGATTTGCTACCATCTGTATTTGATAGCAAATCACTAAAAGATGAATTAGTTGAGGAAAAAATTAATTTTCTAAAAACAACTAATATCGAATTAACAGATTTAATTTTATCGGTGGATATTTCAGAAGAAGATGTACCTTTTTATGGAGACGATAAATTAAACAATGTTTTAAAATGGAATACGGATAATATTCTGAATGTTTTAAAGAAAAACAATACACAAGAAGTATATTTTACCAGAAAATCATTTGATAAAAAGGTTGAAAATATTAAAGATAAAATCCATAAAATAAAGGGCTTCTGCGAAGAGAATAATATCAAATTTGAATTTTTACCGACTCCAGCTAGATATGCAAACAAAGAAAAATTAAAAGAGTGGAAAGTTAAATTTAGAAGATAAGATATAACAAAACCTTGGAGAGAAATATTTGACCCTGCGGCTCAAATATTTCTCAATTCAGTCGTTAAATGATGCCCAAGCCATAGGTAAAAATTTACTTTATAAAAAATCAAATAATTATAAGATATAATTGAAGTATGAAATACAATGATATAGATTTGCAAAATTGGAAAGAATGTGATATAAATACAGATA
>JALUWO010000285.1 GCA_027019405.1 Candidatus Altimarinota bacterium
ATACTCACAAAAATCTCTGAAATACAAAATGTTGTCAAGGATAATAAAAACTTTCTACAGATTATCGCTGTACTCAGTGCTTATACTCAAAAAGAGTTAGGGTTTATGTGCGAAAGTTGAGTTATAATATTTGAAGTGCAATTATAAACTAATGGTTTGACATCTTTATGTCTGCCTTAGCCAATAAAATATAATAGCATTCATTTTATTACTTTGTATGTTGATAGAGATTTTTCATGTCTTGATATTATTCTCATGCATAACACACAGACATAAAGATGTCATTTCGTATTGTATAATTCTTTATTCGATATTTAAGGAATAAAAATGCAAAATCAAATCAGTTTTGTTTTTGATACAGAAACAAATGGCTTAGCCAATTGTAGTGTTTTATCAATTAGTTTTATAATTTGTAAAGATAATGATATTTTAAAAGAAGAAACTAGATACTATTTTCCAAAAGAAAAACACTACAATAAACATGCAATAGCAGTAAATGGGCTCAGTGAAAATATTATAAAAGAAAATAGAAATAATTGTAATTATCCATTACATTTTGCAGATGATAAAGATTGGTTAATAGACACTATGGAAGCATATAGTGTGAGTAATTTAGTAGCCCATAATATAAGTTTTGATATGAAATTTTTACCTGCTAAAATTATTGAAAAAATTCAGCATAATGAATATTCTACATATTGTACAATGAAAAACAACAGTAAGTTTGTAGGTATAAAAAAAGGAAATAAATATAAATATCCTTCACTAGGTGAAGCCTGTAAAGCTTATGGAATTGAATTCAGTAATAGTGAAGCACATAGTAGTTATTATGATACTTTAAAGGCTTATGAACTTTTTGTTGCTACGATGAAATTACAAAATAAGGAAATTTAGACATGGAAGAGCTGGAGTATAAAAAGTTTTTTGAAAAATTAAAAAACTTTAAAGAGATTCAAACTGAACAAAAAGCAAAAGGTTTAAATGACTATAATATTTTATCTGTAATTAGAAATAAAAATGAAGAAGTTGGATTGCATTCAAATTTAATTTATTCATTATTAAATCCAAATGAAAAGCACAATCAAGGTGAATTGTTTTTAAGATTATTTATGAAAAATGTTTTATTTGATAAAACAATAGAGTTTGATTTAGAAAAAATCATCTCTGTTAAAATGGAAGATCCAACTTCTGAACAAAGAAGAGTAGATTTCACAATTGAAAGTACCAATTATCTAATTGGTATCGAGATGAAAACAACTTATTATACTGAAGACCAGCCAAAGCAATTAAGTCATTATAAAAATGAACTAGATGAACGAAATGAAAAATATCATAATTCAAAAAAAGTTATAATATATTATTTAACACTAAATGGAAAAGAAGCAAGTGATCAATCTATTAAAGATAAGAATGAAAAAAAGATTAAATATCGAAAGATTTCATTTAAAAAGGATATGCTAAATTGGATTACAAGTTGTCAAAAAGAAGTATCAAATATTACTAACTTAACTAACTTATCAATATTACTAAGTCAATATAAAGATATAATTTTACAAATCTCTTCACCTGTAAGTTATAAAAGTAATTTAATAACTTTGGATAAATTCATATTAACTAATAATAA
>JALUWO010000286.1 GCA_027019405.1 Candidatus Altimarinota bacterium
AGTTTTTGGTGATAAATGGAGACTTGCAGGTGAAGCAGCATCTATTATGACACCATGGTTGTTTTTAAACTTTATAACATCACCGCTCTCTACTCTTTTTATCACTTTAAATAAGCAAGATATTATGCTTATTTTTGCGCTGTTTTATATGATAATACCTTTAAGTATAATAGTAATATTTAAAGATATTGGTTTTTTAGGTGTTTTAAACATAGTAACATGGTCTATGACAATTATGTTATTGATATTTATATGCTTAGTAGTTTACTATGCAAAAAAGGAAAAAACTAAATGCATATTTTAATATTACCTTCATGGTACATAAATAGTTACAGCACTTTATCAGGTATATTTTTTAAAGAACAAGCAGAAGCATTAGCTAGATATAACAACAAAATCGGATTAATTGCAATCGTCGAGATTGGTATTAGAGAGATTTGGAAACAAAAAAAATTTGATGTTTCAAAAAAGGTATTTATTGAAAACAGTGTAAAGACTACAACTATCCAATATCCAGCTATTCCAAAATTACATAAAATACGAAACAAAATAAAGTTAGAACTTTTTAAAAAAGAGTTTAAAAACTATATAAAAGAGAATGGTGTGCCAGATATAGTTCATCTTCACTCTTTTATGTTAGGTGAATTTGCAATATGGATAAAAGAAAATTATCATATACCTTATGTAGTAACTGAACATTTTTCGGGCTTTGCTAGAGGTTTGATTTCTGATAAAGCTTTACTTTTAGCAGAAAAAGTATTTCAAAATTCATCTTACAACATAGCAGTAAGTAATGAATTTGCATTATTGCTAAACAAACAATTTCATCAAAATTTTAAATATTTACCAAATATTATAAATATTAATTTCTTTGAACTGCAGCGAAAAAGTGATAAAAAGGAGTTTAATTTTGTAAATATTGCATTTTTAGATAAAAATAAAAATCAATCTATGCTAATAAAGGCATTTACAAATGCTTTTAAAGGCGATGACACCATAAAATTAACAATTGCAGGTGATGGACCTGAGTATGATAATCTAAAAGATCTAATAAAAAAACTAGATATGGAAAAACAGATAAAACTTTTTGGAAGAGCAAATAGAGAAGAGGTAAAAGAACTATTGCAATCATCAGATGCATTTGTATTGTCAAGTCAATATGAAACATTTGGCGTAGTTGTGATAGAAGCTATGGCTTGTGGGCTACCTGTAGTTGCTACAAAGTGTGGAGGACCTGAAAGCATTATAGGAAATGACAAAATTGGAATATTATCTGATATAAATGAAGATTCTTTAGAAGATGCATTGAAAAGTCTATATAATACTAAAGAAAAATATGATGCTCATTATATCCGTACATATACACAAAATAACTTTTCTGAAAAATCAGTTTGCTTGAAATTGAATGATATTTATAAAAAGGTTCTAAAATGAAAATACTAACCATACTAGGAGCAAGACCACAGTTTATAAAAGCTGGAAGTATTAGCCGTGAAATAGCAAAATATGATAATATACAAGAAGTTATCGTTCATACAGGGCAACACTATGATGCAAATATGTCAGATATATTTTTTGATGAGATGAAAATACCAAAACCTGATTATTTTTTAGGCA
>JALUWO010000287.1 GCA_027019405.1 Candidatus Altimarinota bacterium
AGTAGAAAATTGATGTATATATCTTGTAGTTTTTGCATGCCTTCTGCTAAGCATTATCAATACCAATAGAATTTTGCAATGTTACTTTCTGTAAATTCAAAGATTTTGATTATCGTAACATCAGTGATTAAAAGAGCTATAAGATAACCATTCATTCAATTTAGAAAATCGATTTAATATACCCATTTGTAGTAGAATTGTATTGTAATAAACCTTCTCATCATCTCTGTGATCAAAAGAATTTCTTATTTCAAAACGACTACACGCTTTTTCAATACACATTTTTAAAAATGAATTTGGATGATTGTTTAGAAAATAATTATCATGAAAAAAAGTCGTAAGTTTTTCATTTTTCATTAAATCTTTAGAAACAATAGGCCATACAACTCCATACTTTAACTGAAAACGAAGTTTATATGTTAAATAAGAAAGAAACAATAATCCAATCGCTTCAACTGTTTGAATATTTTGTTCTTTTAATTTTGGAAAGTTCTGATAGAGATAATTACTTTCAGACACTTTTATTGTAAAAAGAGCATCCTCTATATCGTCACTCATATCGCCTAAATCAGCTTGAATAATCGATTTTTTATGTCCAGACACACTTTCTAATCGAGAAGCAATATCTAATATTAGTTTTTCAAACTCCATTTGATCCCTCCTTCCCTTTTTTTAATTTAGTTATTATGTGCATACAAAAAATAATTGTTTAAACAATGTGTTTAATAACTTTCTATACTTTTACTCATCTTCACATGAGATATTTAAAATATCCTCTACTTTTTTGCAAAACCAATCATATCTATCTTCAATAGCTTGCTCTGTCCACTCTTTATTGTATTTGTTTTGTTCAAAGTCACTAACTATTTGTTTTGTCATCTCAAAAGCCGTAATAGAAGTATCTTTATCTTGATATTTTCCCTTACCTCTATAAACATTAATCTTTTGATCAAAAGGGTTATTGCTAGCTTCTATATTTTTCTTACCACTTAATAGGGTAAGATTTCCTCCACTATTCAGCCAGTCCATAGCGACTTCATCTGTTATATGATCCCACTCTGGAAAACTTTTATATTTTTTAGGAAGTATATGCTCTAAATGTAAGTCTTTACTTAACTCTATGAAAGATAATTTACTATCATCCGTAATTCCATATTCAATCAATAAAAGTAATGGCTTACTCCATGCTGTATTATATATATCTTCAGATGATAAATTATCTTTCGCCAAATTAATGATATTATCAGCCTTTATTTTTGTATTAATTTCATTTTCAATGAATTCAATAGACTTATTTTCTTTAACCCACTTAATTAGATTAAAAGAAAGTTGTTTTACTTTAGATAATGTTTTCCCAGCAATCCAATATAAATAATAAAAACGTCTTAATATTAATAGTAATTTTTCATGCTCACTGTAGCCATTATGAAGAGATGCTAACACTATTGATTTCCAGTATACACTCCAACGAAGATACCAAAATGAATAAATTACTCAACTTTCGCACATACATCCCAATAAATCCACAAACTTAAGTTGAGTATTAAAGCCCATAAATAGGCACTTTTAGATATAATTATGTTCCACAACATCATTATAAAAGGCTAAATTTAT
>JALUWO010000288.1 GCA_027019405.1 Candidatus Altimarinota bacterium
CATTTAATAGTTAAAGCATTATAGTATAAAATGGATTTAATAGCAAATTTATCCATCCTTTTGAAGCACAAATGCTACACTTTGCACCACTTCTCCGCCTATCTCCTCAAATGCTCTTGGTCCAAGATGAACTAAAGTATCGATACGGTGATTTTTGATGATCTTTATTCTTAGTTTTTCATAACTACTTAAAAACATCCAAGAGTGTTGGTTGATCATTGCCATAAAACCGTGAGGTTTTGTAAGCTCAAGTGATCTCTCCATAAATACAGCAAAAAGATCTGATTTGCTATCAGGGTATCGTTTTTTTACAAAGTCACTTAACTCTTTGTTCATACCTTTTGCTCCCATATATGGGGGATTGGTTACGACACAGTCAAATTTGTTGCTTAGTATATTTTTTTGTATCTCATACTCTTTGGAATTTGTGCCAAAGATACCATCTTGAAACTCTTCACTATCATTTGGAGTCAAAAGTGAGCCAAAGTTTTTTATGTCTTTAAATTCATCTCCATACTCTTGCAACTCTATGACATTTGGTGTAACTTTTTTTCTAAAAAATCTCCTATGATAAAGTCTGGCTTTCATCATAAGAGTAAAATTTGCCAAAGTTGCTGCTCTTTTATCTATATCACATCCAAAAAGATTGTTTTGAAGTATGAGAGTAGGTATCTCGCTTTTTGGGTATCCCTCCTCTTCATAAATTTTAGTTAGCAGATCAAATGCATAACTTAGCATGTGACCGCTTCCACAACATGGATCTAAAAATGTTAACTCTTGAGGAGAGTCTATCTTGATAAAGTTATCCGGCTCTTCTTGCTCTATGTAGTATCTCATTTGGTTTTTGAGGTTTGAGCCCGGGTGATTTAGCATCCAAAGTTTGCCAAGAGAGTTTTCAACCAAATACTTAACTATCCAGTGAGGTGTAAAAAGCTGGGTGGCAGCTGGTATATTGGAAGGGGTTATCTTTTGATTTTTCTTTAGTTTTGCAAAAACTTCATCTTTTTTTTCAGATATATAAAATTGATAAAGCCAGCCTATGATCTCTATATCTTGACAATCCTCCTCACTCATCGCTTCAACTACTTTTGCTCTTATGGAGTTTGATGAGAGCATATCATCAGGTAAAAGTAGTTCTGTATAGTCTTTGATAGACTCAAACATTGTGGACATTACACCCGAAAAATAGTTGCAAACCGCTATAAAAAGCATTTTGTATGCTTCATTGTCTCTATTTTCTACCCCCCTTATCTTACCGTCAATTAGATCATAAAACTTTTGTCTATCAAGAGATAATTTTTCATCTATACTTCCCAATTTTGCATCGCTAAATATCTGTGGCAAAGGAGCTTCTGCTGAAGAAGATATGACATTTTGCGATGTAATGGAGTGAACATCCATAAATCTCAAAGCTATGAGTCTATTGAGCCATGTGTAAGCTACCTCTTCTATAAAATCATCTTTTTCTTTTTCATATCTTTCTCTTATCTTTTTGATGGAGTCTTTATGGGTATCATAAAGAGCAAGATTTTCCCTGTAACTTGGGGATAAGAGATACTCTACTTTAGAGTGAACTAACTCTATAAGCTCCACCCTCGTAGCAACAGCAAATCTTTTTAACACTTGTTTATTCATAGTATTATTTCCTTACCCTCTTTTATCTCTTGTAAAAGTTTTTGCTCCAAATCTTTTATATACTCCCTTACATCCTCTTCACTACTTAGTGAGTGTATCGTTTTTGGATAAACTTGAGCAAATTTGATGGCTTTTGGTTTATTTGTCGGTTTTATATCTTCCGGTATCAGTTCATACATTTTCTCTTCGGCATTGATTAGTTCATTATCCAAAGCTTCTGCGGAAACTCTTTGTTTTATGGTGTCAATGTTGATCGTATCATTTATCTCATCTTTTATATGCAAAAGTGGCTTGATGATCTTATGCCTCTCATCTACTGGAACTTTTTGAAAGTTTTTGTTTGATTGTATCTTTTGTATCAAATTATCTATCTTTTCTATCGCTTCTTGCCTGTTTGATTCTATCAAAGGTGTTAATTTATCTTTTAAACTATCAAGTACCTTTTTGGCTCTTTGGATATGCTGACCCAAAAATGCTTTGTCATTTTTCAAAAGCTCTTCAAGTGCTACTTTTGAAGAGTCATTTATGTATCTTAGATTGTCTTTATTGGTTTTTAAAAACTCTCTTATCTCATCATATATCTTTCTTTGTTCACCATTCATAAACTCCATCAAAGGCTCTATCAAATCCTCTTTACAATCAAGCAAATCATCTTCCAAACTTGTCAATTTATCAAACAATTCATCCTCTTTAAGTCTTGAAAGAGGTGTCAAAACTTCAAGTATCTCATCAAAAGAGTTGCCAAAGGGATAATTTAAATTTTTATAATTTTTTATCTTTTCTGTTAGTTTTGAAGTTTGAGTTTTACAAAGTTGATATATATCTCTTGGAGTTGATATTTGAAAATTTACTTCAGGGTATAGTTGGGTTAGTATGGATTTGACTTGTTGTATTTTTTGTGGGGCGATTTCTTCTCTAACGGTTATGATAGTATGAAACTGTCTATTGTTAAGCAGTGCTTGTAAAACTTCATCTTTGTTTAATGGAGTTGAATTTTGCTTTAAGTCTATCTTCTGCTTCATATACATTGAAGCTAATAGTGAAAGTATAGCATTTTGATACCAGCCGTAAGGACGGGTTTTAAAATGCTCCAATATAGTGGAAATGGTAGTAGTTTTGTGTGAATTTTTCTCTCTTTTTATATAGCCGTATATTTCGCTTTCAGCTTGAATTAGAGCATCGTCACTACCTGTCAAAAGATCATCGCTTTGTTCGAGGATAGTTTTTATATCTTGCTCTTCATAAACCTTTGTGAGTAGCGATATACTTGGATATACACTCTGTATAAGTGTTTCAAATGCACTCTCAAGTCTTGTTTTTATATCTTTTGAAGCTATCTCAAGAGTTTTACCGTTTAGGTATATGGGTGCATTTTCAAGATACTCTTTTATATCATTTTGGAGTTTTTCTCTTCTTGTGTTGTTGTTATCAGCTTTATTCATTAAAAGTATCTTTTCATTGTTTGATAGCGAACCACTTTGTTTTTGTGGGATATATTTTTTGGTTTTAACATAAGTTTCTAAGTCTTGCATCAATTCATAACTGTTTGGCAAGGATATAAAAAGTCCTCTTTCAGCCATTGATTTGTGAAAAAGTTTCTTATCATCATACTCCATAGAGTTATAAGGAGTTATGATATCTATGCTTAAATCTTCCTCTTTTGTGCCTTTTACTATGACATCATCCAATTTTCTTGTAAATGGATAGATTTGCCTGTTTTTGCTATATCTTATCTTGTTGATTTTGATAATATCATCATATATCCAACTTACAAGTTCATTGATAACTTCTCTTTGTTCTATTTCAGTTGAAGCTATCTCTTTTTCTATATCTTGTTCGACATCTGTAAGGTATTCATATCTATCACCTACTTTTTGGATATATTTTTGCTGGTTTAAAACTTCTAAAGCATTTTTTACATCTTTTTTCAATTTTGATATATTTATATCTATAATATTATCTATGAGTAGAGTTGTGATATTGTCAAGGTTTGAAGTAAACTCTTTGACATACTTTACCATAAAGAGTGTTTTTAAAACTTTTGCTTCAAATGGTGTCAATATATCAGTAGCCTTTTGTATCTGAGTTTGAACATCACCTCTTATGATAGAGGATAATCCATCAAAAAACCCATCATAAGTAGCAACATTTCCTATCTCTTTATCTGCTATCTTTTTTGCGATATTTTGCACGACATCAAGCATACTTCTCTCTCCGGTTGATTGGTGTCTGCCTTGAAATACATTGTGTTTGGAAAGACCTGTTATGGAGGATTGTAATAGATCAAACTGATAGGGTATAAAAGGATAAGAGAGAATAAAGTCATCTTCGGTTTTATAGTTTTTATACATCCTGCTTCTATCTGTAAAATGTATGATAGAAGGAAGAGAGTTTTTGATCTTTTGATATATAGCTTGTAGATCTCTTTTTGCTTCCTCTTTTTTATCAAGCAATCTTTTTTGTATCACTTCATTGGCATTTTGACTTGTAAGATTGAGTTTTACTTTAAATCTACCCAATATCTTTGAAAAGTCATTTTCCATTTTTTTATCACTATTTACCAACTCATCTACAGCTGATTGGGAAGTAACTACTATCCAAGCTTGTCCTTTACATACTGTAGATAGAGTTTCTACAATCGTTTGGAGGTTGAGCATCAGTTTTGTATTGTCTCCTATGTATTGTCCTATCTCATCTACAAAAAATACCAGTCTAAAGTTTGGCTCCTGTTTATCAATGTATGCTTTTACCTCTTTAGCAAAATCCTCTATGCTTAAAGAGTAATTTTCTTCATATTTGTCTATCAACTCTTTAGCACTATCTTGAGATATACCATCTACACTTGCAAGGGCTTTGGCGAAGTCATCACTATAAAGTAACACAGCTTCCCTGCCACTCTCCCAACTCTCACCGCTTATCTCTTGAAACTTTTTTTTGAAACTCTCAAATTTACCCTTTTTATCCAAATCACTCTCAAACTGTGCAATATATCCAAACTTGGGATAATATCCTCTCATTTCATTGAATACTTTCATAAAGACACTTAAGATCGCATCGTTTTGTTGCTTGAAGCCTATATCTGACTTTTGGTCGATATTGAAAAGTATGGTTTTAGAGGGGCTTTTTAAGGCTTTTTGAATATTGTTTTTAAGTTCAAAGTCATCAATCTTTTCCAAAAATAGTTCACCTATAAGGTCTGAATGTTTTCTATCATCAGTTAGGATATATGAGAGTATTTTTAAAAGGTGAGACTTACCTGATCCAAAATGACCAGATATCCAAACACCTATATCAGAAGTAGTTTTGCCGATAGTTTGACTATACTCTTCAAAAAAATCATCCAATTTTTGATGTAATTCGTTTGTGATGACATACTCATCAACTTCTTGAAATACAGCTTCATCACTTAAACTATCTGCTTTTACAACACCTTCGATATTTCTATTTATATCTTTTTTAAATAATTTTCCTATCATTTTATATCCCTATAGATTTAATGTATCAAGATTGAATGCTCTGTAATAATTGTCATCTTTTATGCAACCAAACAAAGAAAGCTCTTTTTTGTAAGTTCCCGGAAAAAACATTACAGTAGGACGATCTTTGATACTGTTTTGTAAATTGTTTAAAACAGTATGAGATCTTATGAAAGGGTAAACTTTTCCAACACCTGTCAAAAAAAGGATATGAGAACTGTTTTGTTTTGATAACCCTTCTATCTTTGGAACAAGCCTTGTTTCACTATCAAGCACTCCTTGAAGAGTTTTAAAAAGCTTATCTTTGGAGAGAGTTTTCTCTTTTTCTATGATCTTTTCAAGAAACCCTCTATCTTCAAGCATCTCCAAAGCCAAATCATACAAATCTATCTCAAAAACAGTTATACCATTCATCGAAAGCCTACTTTTTAATCGCTTGATGCTTGCAACGATACTATTTTCTTGTTCAGGATGATACGGCACTATATAAAATGGTATCTCACCACCCAATGCACTCATATCAAGAAAACTTTTTTGCGATAAATTCTTAAAAAGCTTCTCAAATTTTACCTCTAAATTTTCTACTATCATTTTACTTCCTTGGTAAACTCTTTTATGTCAGCATCACTATACAAAAATCCTTTTAAATATCTCGGATCATCTTGAACGATAAGCTTTATCAACTCTTTTGAGAGATATGGTTTTTGGATATTTTTATTTTTTGCACTATCTATGATCCCTGCTTGTTCAAGTATCTTGAACATCACTTGTTTTATCTTATACCTTGTATTTGGAGTTATAGTGTTTAAGTTATCATACAAAAGAGACTTGCTTTCATAAAATCTCTCATAATCACTATCAAGCAAATGATAATCAAATAGCAGTATCTTATCTCTGATAATTTCGCTTACAAAATCATAAATAAACTTATAAGTTTTATAGCAGCTAAGAAGAGCCAAATATTTCATATCAAAACTATTTGCCTCTTTAAAGAAAGATAACTGCTTATCTTTTAAAGTTTGTAGTCTCTTTTTTATCTCGTGAAATTCTCTTTTTCGTGTGGAAATAGTTCCTTTTTGTAAAAGATTGTTTTCAACAACCTCCTTTCTAACTCTCTCCCAATCTCCACACTCCAAAAAAAGATCAACCACCATCTCGCTTTCATAAACAAACAATGATCCAGTCGTAAAAGATAATGTATATGTCATAACATATTATATCACAGATATGTTTATAGATAAATTCTCAGGCATAAATTAAATATGCCTGAGAATTTTTTCTGGAAGCTCTGGCAAAAACTTGATATTTTGCTTCTGTTTCTTTTCCTCATATTCTGTATATGGATGCCTATGACAATACTTAAGAGCTTGTTTGAAACTTTTTTGGATAAAGTTTAATAAATGACCCTTCTTATTAAAAAGAGAAATAATATAGACAATATCGTTTTTACAAGGATAATCTTGTAACAAATTTGAACAAATATCCTCTATATTGGTATTTTTAAACTGTTGGGATTTTGAGATACAATAGATAAGTATAGATAAAACTATTTGTTGGGCATCATCTTTGCGATATCGCAATATCAATTCTTTGTTATCTTTTAAAACTTTTGAAATGATATCCAATATTTTGATAATATTGTAGGCTTTTGTATCAATTTCTTTATCATCTTCATCTCTTAAATTTAGCCAATATTCTTCGCTGTTTCGATCTTTGATACATAAGATATCCTTATCTAAGAAGCAAAGCAACCTAAAAAAACTTGAGTAAAACGGTTCTTGAATCCACATATTTTCTAATGCAAAAGTCCAATGTATAATAGTTGAAGCATAACTCAAATTGTAATCGTCAAATATTTTATATCGTATATAATCGGTATTAAAATAAAAAATTTGCTCTTTTTCTTCTTCTTTGGGTTGTTCAACTTTGTTTTCAGTTTCTTCCTCTGTATCTACAACTTCTTCAATATCATTTTCCACTTCTTGATCACCACTTCCACTAAATGTCAAAAATGTATATAGACCAATAATAAATATTATAATAAAAATTAATATATTTAACATTTTGCACCTCTTTTATTTAAGTAGCAGACGAGCTAAATTTTGGGGTGTAAATTGGTACTCGTCTTCTAAGAGTCTAGTTGTTGAATATCCCAGAAACGATAAATTATAAATTTTATACATTGCACGAGCTTCTGAGCGAGAAATAAAAATCTTTAAACCTTTGATTTTAAGTTTCAAATTTTTATTTTTTTGATGTTCAACAATCTCAAAAAATTTATTTAGTGAATCACCCTTATCGAAGAGAGACAATTCTTCGAATGCTAGTGCTGTATCTGGAAAATTTGCGGCAAAAAGA
>JALUWO010000289.1 GCA_027019405.1 Candidatus Altimarinota bacterium
AAATGTAGTTTAAAAAACCAAGAAAATCTAAAGAAGATCTAAGGAACATTAAAAAACTAGGATTACCATCCTAGTTTTTGTTAATAGTTTAACACAACTAAAATTATTATTTATTTAATTTCTAAATTTGATTGCATTTATCTTTGACAGATTGTATCTTTCATATCTGTTTATCATAATGCTTGTTATATGATTTAAGTTTTCTTCAGTCATAAATAAAAGCCTCTCCAGTCGAAGTTATACAAGAGGCTAAATTATTTACTCCCAAATCAATACCCATAAATCATCAACAAGTATTACTTTCTGGAACATCAATATAATATACTATCTCAATATCAAAGATAAATCCATTATAGGATGGTTGTATTCTAACTTCCTGTATATCATCACACTCAATAAAGCTAGGTATAGCTAAATCTGTTAAGAAAGAACTAGAACTACAACCTAGTTCTTTTATCGTATTTAAACTACCTGGCTTTATTGAGTATGGTGAACTATTATACATATATAAGTCCTTAGCATATATTAACTTAAACAAACCATCTTTCTTTTTGTAGTTAGGTTCTTTAACAACAGCATCATACTTTCATGCTAACTTCTTTTTAAGTAGTGCAAAGTATGATTTGTATTCATTTGTATTCATTTGTATTCATTGTATACTGCCTTGATAGTCCACTGTGCAGAGTTAGCCATCATTCATCTATAATGTCTGTTATATGGTAGATTGAAATTATCAGGACTAGTATCATTTTTGATTAACCTGTCTAACTCTCAGAACTTTATGAAGTCTCAAGTTTCTTTATAATGTTGTTTGATATGATATAATGACTGATTAGCTAAACTATTAGAATGTTTAGCCATTGAAAAACAAGCTTTTTTAAGAAGCTTTCATCTCTTACTTTTAGGAAATCTTAATTTTGATTTTAAAGTAGTTAATACTTTCATATTAAGCTTGTTTTTTGATGTAAAATAAGTATCTATAATATAGTTATTTATACTGTATAATCAAGTATAAATAGTATTATTGATGCAATTCATCCACCACTTAGTATAAGTGGTGGTATTCTTGCTCTTTAGTCCATAAATGAATTTGACATACATTTGTTGAAAATGATAATACTTATTGAAAAATGAAATTATATTATCCTAAGAATTCATTAAAATATATAAATAAAAATAATCCATTATTTAAATTAAAAATTAAATATACTTGATTTTAAATTTATATTATTATAACAATATTGTTTTAATTTATTAATAATTATAAAAATGGAAAAGAAAAATGAAATTATACCAGTAGAAAATGAAGTAGAAAATAAAACTACAGATAAGATTGAAGATAAAGATAAAGATGATAAAGTAGAAGAAACAACAGAAACTCAAGTAGAAGAACAAGCTAAAAAAGAAAAAGTATATTGACCAGAATTATTAGCAAGGTATAAAGAAAATATAAAATCATATAATAACTTTTATGATACTGTGAAATGAAGTAAAATTTGAATAGTATTGTTAGCTATAGTTTTTTCAATTGCATGAGTTTTAACATATAGCTTTAAATATGGGTTTATTGCATTAATCTTCGCTATA
>JALUWO010000290.1 GCA_027019405.1 Candidatus Altimarinota bacterium
ATAATAATGCTCATATAAAAATCAAGTTAATTTTTAATAAAAATACTTATGATAAGATACAAGCAATTCACCCACCACTTATACTAAGTGGTGGTACTCTTGCTTTTTAATTATAGAATTATCCAATTCAATTACCCTAATAATATTGATAACTTAACCTGATTAGTGTTAGACTATTTAAAACAAAATAATATTACTATCAAAAATAGTGAATTAGATATATATTGACAAAGTATGTGATGAAAAGTTGCGATATTAGTTGCTAGTTTTTTAAATAATAAATGATATAAAGTGAATAATTTATATATTAATTCTTCTCCTATCTTAAGTCAAGATGTTATTTATTGAATTTATCCTAAAATTCAAACTTTAATGTATAATGTAGCTTGATATATTAAATCTAAATACTTATACTGAATTATTTCACCAAAACTCACTGATAATTGATTAAATATAAATAAAGATGAAATCATTAAAATAATAAAAAGTCAGCAAAAAACTTTTAAAAACTATACATCAATATATAGCAAACTTAAATTTTTGAAAAATAATGATTTAATTATTAAATCAATTAAATGATTGAATGTATCAAACCAAATAGTTTTAATTAAATCAATACCTCCTTCTTATGAATATAAAGATTTTAAAAAAAATGATTGATTGATAAAACATAGTTTTAGTGATAGTTTTTTAAAGTATTATAAAAAACAAAACTATAAGATTATTAATGTTAAGAATACATATCATTCACAAGTTGCAGAAAGGAATTTATATTATTATAAAGAAATAAAAAATATTAGTTTTAAATAATAAAATAGTTAGAAAATAATTATTATTTGAAATTCTTAAAAAATCATTATAATTATAGTATTATTTTATTTATTATTATTTTAAAAATGAAAAAAATTACACATATTGACTTTGGCATAACTACTATGCTTGGAAGTGCATATTTTTTAAATATCTTTTCTCCTGTATTTGTTTTACTACCTTTTTTGGCTATTTTGTCAGATGCAGACCATTGACAAGATAGTTTGTCAAGAAAAGGATTATCTTTACCTTGACATCATAGATGATGGAGTCATAGTATTTTTTGAACAGTAATTTTATCTTTAATAGTTTCTATAGTTTTATATACTATCTTATATTTTACTTATAAATATGGGTTCTGAAAAAATATCCCTGTAGATTTGATTATTAAAAAAATTACTAGTAGTTATTTATATATATGAGGGTTATGGTTAGGATTAGTTATAATACTATCAACAATTCAAAAATTTTTGGGGAAACTTGTTAAATTTTTTATTTGATTTATTATGCTATTTTGATTTATAGCTTGATTGTTTTATCTTTATTTTACACATCATATAGATTTAACAATATTTTTAGTAGTTTTATTTATAACTTCTCATTTACTTGGAGATTATTTTACAGTTAGTTGAATACCTTTGTTATATCCTCTAAATACAAAAGATAGATATAAATTTCTTTTATATGTTTCTACTGATACACAGTGAGAAGAATTTGTAAAATTTGTTATAACTATAGTAAATATTATAATTATTTATTTATTATATATAAATAACTATGGGGATGTATTAAGTAGTTATAAAGTATCTATAACTGATTTAATTTTATTAGTAGTCTGATTTTTAACAATATTCTATTTTTTGAATAGAGAGCTTAATTTTAAAAGGAATGTATTAAAGAAGAGTTGAAAAGTTATAAAAAATACTGTATGAAGTATTATTAAAACTTTATTTACAATAAGTATTTCTGCTTGAATATTATTATTGTCTTGGAATATTTATAAAGGAACTATTAGTATTTGACTATGAATAAATAATATAAATATAATAATTAGTTGAATATTATGAATTTTGTGATTTTTTGGAATAATCATTAGTTTAAAGAATTTATGAGAAACTATCTGAGATTTATTTGATGTTTCAGATTTATTTGTTTATACATTTATTTTTATGTTAGAATTTGTAATGTGAAGTTGGATGTTGTATAAATATTTTATTTCTTAGAAATATTTAAATAAATGAAAACACTAATTGATAAAGATTTAATATACTTTCTAAAAAAAGAAACAAGAAAAAAAGAAAAAGTTCAAGAGATTGTGGAAAGTATTTTATTTAATATAGTTTGATTTAGAAATCTAAAAAATATTCCAGTTAATAAATATTTAGAAAATGTTAGAAAAGAATATCAATGAAAATTGTATAAGAAAAAAGTTCAATATAAAAATTTTGATTATATATTTAATAAAACTAAACTTGCAATTAATATAATAATTTTTAACAAAAATACATTGTTTGAATATAAAATTTTAAATAGGTTATCGTATAAAATACTAACAAACTCAAATCAAAGGTATATTGGTTCTAAAGCAGATTATTATAATGTTGAACAGTTATTATTTGAAGATATTTCAAAAATATATTGATAATATTTAAAAAAACACTATATAAAAATAGTGTTTTATTTTATAAAAAATTTTTAATATGAAAAAATATAATTTAATTAATATGTTGACAAGCAGTTTAGATAATACTCTTAAACAAGAAATAACAAATATAAATAAAATAGATAGTAAATATTTTAAACTTGTTATTAAAAATAAAGAAATATTTTTAGTTGAAAAAAATACTTTACTTTTTTGAAACCAACTATATAAAAATTTAATTTTAAAGATACAAAATAAAATAAAAACTGCTGTATGGACAGAAACTATATGACTTGATGTTAATTATTTATTTAAAAGTTTTAATGACTTTAATAAAGATGTTAAAATTAGTTATATTGAAGAAAACCAGTATCCTTTTAAGGAAATTTATAGATTTATTACAACAGAAAATTGATTAGAAAAAGTTAAAATTCCATCAAATAAAGTCTTTAAAGATATTTTTATGAATGAAATAAAAGAAAAATTTTGAAAGAAAAAAAACATTGAAATAGATAAAGAAAAAATATGATTTATATCTTTATCTAATATAGACTATATCTATAGTTTTTATAAAGAAACTAATAGAGCTATCTTTGAGTATCAATCTAAAAATATAAGTTATCATAGTCGTAGTACTGGTGTTAATCTTAAAGTTTGATTTGAACAACATTTATTTGCTTATAATCAATTTCTATCATTAATATCTAAATTATTTGAAATAAAAAAAGGTATCAATAAAGATATTGATATAATAAAAATTGATAATAAGAATTATAATTTACAAGATTTATTAGTCAAACTTTATAATAATATAATTTATTTAGTTTTAAGTAATAGTGGAAATATAAATTTTTCTTCTAAAACAGATTTTATTTTATTATCTGATAAAAAGATATATAATTATATTATAAAGGATTGAAAAGTAAGGGAGGAGAAACAGATTGATAATTTAACATTTGAAAAAATTTTATATGCTATATTTGAACAACTTGTCTTAAATAATTACTTCTGAGTTATTTATTTAGATTATATTAAATCTAAATATTTATGAAATAAACAAACTAAAAAAAAGGAGTATGCAAAAGTATGGCAAGAAGATAACTTAAGAGTTAATAATCAAACTAGTGAAATTTTATCTCAAATAAAAAAACAACTTCCTCAAAAAGTTAATAATTTTATTAGTCTATTTAAGTGATTTGAAATTGATGAAAGGACTGATTTAGAAAAAATTGATGATTTTTTCAAAACATATTATGATATAATGAATTTTATATGAAATAAGTTATCATTGGATTATAAAACCCTTGTTTGACATATTATGTTAAAGATAAGAAAACTTTGACAATATAGAGCAACAGGTATTTATATTTCAAATTTTAAGATATTAGCAATTGATACAAGAACTTGGCAATCATTAGTTCACGAGACTTGACACTTTATTCACTTTATTTTAGCAGAAAAATATTTAAATAGTAATAATAACATAAATAGTTTTAGAAAATATACAAATATAATGAGTGTAGTATTTGTATTACCTCAAATAATTAGAGATTTTATAACTAAACAAGATTTATTAGAATATAGAAAAAAGAAGGAACAAGAATTAAAACAATGAACAAATAATACATATTGAATGAATTTAAATAAAGATAACTATAAAAAGAGTATAAATGATTTAGAGAAAATAGTAAGTATATTAAAAGTTGTAAATGAACAATATAAAAATGTTGCATTATATTTTCTTTTAGTAAGTAAAGCTAATAGTTTGCCTAAAAAATCTAAAACAACTGGTGTAATGTATTGAACATCAATGTATACGGAATTAATGTTAAATGTAAATACTAATATTTCTTTAGGAGAAACTATAAATCTTATAGATAAGATTAATAAATTATATGAGTCAAAAGTTATTATGTTTAGAACTTATAAAGGTGGATGGAGTAATTATGCTTGAACTTCTGTTGAAATTTTTGCAAGATTATTTGATTATAGTGTCTCAAATTTATTAAAAAAAGATAGTAAGGACTTATATAATAAATTGAAAGAAGAAACAGTAGATATAGCTACACTTGATAAAGTATCAAGTAATACAGTACAAATAGACCCACAAAAAGAACTAAGCATTAAAGCAATTGATTTATGAATATTAGATATACTAGAGAATGATTTATGAATTAAAAAAGAGACTATTTATCAAGAATTTTTAGATTTAATTAAAAATGAGATAAATTTTGATAAAAGTCAAATATTTTGATAAAAATACTTTGAAAAAAACTTTAAAACTCTTATATAAAACATAAGAGTTTTATTTTTTAAATTAAAATCAAAATGCAAATTTCTGAACTACTTAAGTGAGATAAAAATTTAAATAAGTTTATCTTACCTAATATACCTAGTAAGTTTATGCAAAAACTTTATATTTTACATATTCCTAATTTAAAAACTTTTTTTAATTGAATTAGTAAAGATAAAATAGAACCACAAAAAAAGATATTTAATTATTATAAAGGTTTAAAAAATAAAGTAGATTTACTGACTTTTCTAAATTTACTAGAACAGAATAAAGAAAATAAAAAAACAACTACTGTTATGTTTGAAAATATTTTAAAACTTTTTGGAGATAATAAAGAAAAATATGAAAAATTTAAAAATATTTTATCAACTAATACTAATAATTATTATTTTAATACAATAACATTTATATTAAATATTTATTTATTTTTACTATCAGATGATAAAGAATACTTAAACCAAGCAATTCAATTAACAACTAATAAAAAAGTAATATGAAATTTTTGGGAAGAAATTATAAAAATATTTGAAGATAAAACTAAAAAAGATAAAGTTAAAAATATTATGAAAAAAATGAAAATTAAAAAAGAATGAAATTATTATAATTTTATTGTATTAAAAGAAAAAACTCAAAAAATTCAATGAACAACTAATTTAGTAAAATGACTTAAAGTTCTTGAAGTAAAAGAGCAAATAGAGTTTTTTAATAAATCAACATTAGAAGATAACTCAAGTATAACTAAAAAAATAGATAAAGTTATTGATACTTTCCTTAAAAATAAGGAAGATGAAATTTTAAAGAAGTTAGAACAAGAAAATCAAGAAAATTTTGAAAAAACTAAAATAAAATTTGGTAATACTTTAAATTTTATACAGGATTATATAAAATGAACTAATCATATACAGATAACTAATGCTAGATTATTACATTTTTCTATAGAGATAAATAAAAGATTATACAAAGTTGATGTAGATTATAATAAAAGAATTTCTATTGTCGATGATAATAATCCAAGCTTTAGATTAAGTTTTTCAACTGAAGAATTATTAAACTTTAAAATAGATAAACAAGATAAAACTTTTAGTAAAATATTTAGTAAAGTTCTAAATACTGAAAAATTATTAAATAATAACAATAAAAATGAAATATATCAATTTCCTATTACTGATATATCAAAAAACTGAATAAAAAAACAAGTTATGTACTTATTAAGTTTTTATATAACTCATTTATTAATTAAACAAGTCAGAAGTTGAACTTTTGGTAAAGAAAATATACAAGAATACTATACAATTCAAGATATAATTAATAAAGTAGATAGCTATCTAAAAGATGAAATTTTAGAAAATACTAAAACTATGTTTTTAACAAAATATAACACTAATTTAAATAATAATAAAATAGATAAAAAAAATCTATTATTTTCTATAAGGTATTTAAAAGAAATTAACTTTTTAGAAAATTGTACAGATAAAAAAGAAACCACTAAAGAAATCCAAAAAGAGAATATTTTTGGATTGATAGATAATTTTATTAAGTCTAAAATTATAGATTATGTATGATTTTTATATAAAGACAATAAAGATAATTATGTAAGAGAATATTTTAAAGTAAAAAACTATAATATTTTAAAATACTATGATTGAAAACTTGTTGAAACATTAATATTTCAAAATAATAAAGATAAAATAAGTTTAGATATAGATAAATTTTTAAGTAGCATAAAAGATAAAATACAAGATAAAGAAGTTGAGAATAAAATAAGAACTATAACATCTGATATAATTAACTCTATAAAAAATAATAAAAATAATATTATACTAAACTTAAAAGAAGTATTTAAAAAAAATAATTTAGAATTTCTTATAAAAAAAGATATATTCCCTTCTTTATTTAAAAGTATTTATATAAATATAAGTGATATAGATTTAAAAAAAGAAATTGAAAGTAAAATAAAGGAATATGATACTTTTTTATTGTTTATTAAAAATAATCAGAAAGAAGTTATAGAATTTAAATACTATCTTTATAATTGAAAATTTATAACTTGTGAAGTAGGTGTTGGTAATAATAAAAATAAAGAAGCTCTAAATATATTTAAATATATTAGAGAAACTTTAAATATAAATAGTAATCTTAAAAATGTAAATCTTATAATTAATTGAAGTTTAACAAATATAATAAACTCTAAAAATTTTGATAAAATTGTAAATCAAAAAAAATATGATTTTAATATATTTTACATACATAATGAAGAGAAAGATAAAGATAGAAGATTAACCTTCTATAAAAAAGAAAATAATATAGTATATGTTTTATATTTAAAAGTAAAGTATCATAAAGATTTTATTGATGAATTATTTAAAAATAAGATTATGAGTGAAGTACTAAAACAATTAAATTTTAAACTTGAAAATTTATCTAATTTAATTAAACCTATGTATAATTATAGTAGTGATTTAGATGTAAAACAAATCAAATGAATTATTGCAAGAGATTTTATAAATAAAATTTTAAATACTTAATTATAAAAATGTATAATTATAATCAAATTAAATGAGAAAGAAGAGAAAGAAAAAGGAAAAATCTTAAAAGGAAATGGATAAAACATTGAGAATGAGAAATTTGGTGAAAACAAGTTGATTTGCAAAACAAATGATTATCAAGACAATGGAAACAAAAAGTTGGATTAAATAATAAAAAAAAAGTTAGAAACTTTTTCTAACTTTTTTAATATTTTTCTTCTGTGTTTATTGCATATGTATTTATCAAAGATGAAAGTTCATTTGATTCCAATGGAATATTTGATGGTATTGGTTTTCAATTTTCATAACAAAAGGCTAATACTTGATTTTTTTGTAATCCTTCATCATAATAAATTCAAAAATTAACTTTTGCTTTAATCTGTGTTTCAATTCATTCAACATAGCACACAATATATCAGAATTTGTAAGTACTTTCAAGTTTATATATATCTGATTTAGCAGATATATCGTGGAAAATATCTGTTACAGGATATTTTCAGGTTATTTTTTCCTCTTCTAAAAATCAATCAGGAATAGTTTTACAAATCACTTCAAGTTCTTCTAAATTTTCATTAATATACCTATAACTTTCTTTTCAATTTTCTTTTAAAATTAATACTCTTTGAAATTCCTGTCAATTAATAACTACTGGTGGATAAATATCGTGGTAACTATATTTTTTTATTAAATTTCATTGTTTTGTTATTTCTTTATTTTTATTTTCTGATGTTTTTATCTCTAATATCATTTTTAAAAATTATTACAAAATAAATTAAATAAAATTATATTATTAGTATAATGTTTTTTTTAGAAAAAACAAACAAACTTGAAATAAATAAAAAATATTTATAATATAATTATTTAAACAATAACTAATAAATAATATGGCTTATAAGAAAAAAACCTATAGTAAATCATCAAGTAAAAGTAAAACTTATAAATCTACATATCAATTAAATATTCCTGATAATACTAAATATTTAATAGTTCACGAAAGTCCAAAAGAAGCAAAAACTGCTCAAAAATTTAAAGATAAAATTGAAGAACAACTTTGATGACCTGTTATACTTATAGCAACTGCTTGACACTTTTATATTACAAGTCCATCAAGTATAGATATAGACACAAATAATTGGATGCCAAACTTCAAAGTTGATAGTAATAGAAAAAATATAGTTGATAATTTAAAAAAAGCATTTGCAATAGTTAAAAAAAACAAATGAAAAGTTATCATAGGAACTGACCCTGATAGAGAAGGGGAAGTAATAGCTTATTCTGTATATGATGTATTAAAATTAAAAAAATGACAATATAAAAGAATGAGAATGAGAAGTTTAGCTGAAAAAGATTATATAAATGCACTAAAAGAAGCTGAAGATGAATTAAATTGGGATATGGTTGATAGTTGAATTGCAAGACAAGTTTTAGATAAAGTAATTGGTTATAAACTTACTCCTGCTTTGTGGAATGTTGGGAAAGAATATAGAAAATATTTAACAAATATAGAAAAAAATATTGAAGAATACACACAGAATTTTGAGAAAAAATATAAAAACTTAATAAAAGAAAATGCAAATTTATCAAAAATGTTAGAAAAATATAATAAACTAGATTTTAAACAATTAAATGATTTTGAAAATAGAAAATTTACATCTATTTGAAGAGTTCAAACACCAACTTTGAGACTATTAGTAGAAAAAGATTTAAATAAGTTTGAAAAAGAACTTAAAAGAAAATTAAATATATTTTTAGTTGATAAAGATAAAAATAAATGGGATTATATAAATAATAAAGAATACGAAGACAAACCTGAAAGAATAGACAAAATTTATAATGTTGTTTCAAATTATATAAATGAAAACAATATAAAAGAATTAGAAATAATTGATATAATAACTAAAAAACAAAAAGTCTCTCCACCTACTCCATTAGACACACAAAAAGCACAATCTGCTATAAGTAATATGTTTGGCTATGGTATTGAAAAGGTAATGAAGATTTTACAAGAAAATTATCAAAATTGATTATCTTCTTATATGAGAACTGACTCAATTGATATTACAGATGAATATAAAACACTTATTAAAAATATAATTAAGAAAAATTGAATAAAAG
>JALUWO010000291.1 GCA_027019405.1 Candidatus Altimarinota bacterium
TTTTAACTTATCAGCTTTATTGGTGGTATCTGAAAAAATACCAAAATTATTCGTTTGAAAAATAACTTTTATCCACTCTCTATGTTTACGCAAAAGATATAAAAAATAAAAACATAAAAATAAAAACATAAAAAATGATATTATCATTACAATATCTAGCATAAATATCATTTCTCAATCCTAGTAATAATCCTGTTTATAAACAATCCAAATATCACCCACGCGATAATTCCCAAAAGTTCAAATCTGCCATAATGACTAGTCATATAAAAATGTTGGATTTTACCTTGAAAATTTGCATTTAAAGCAAAATATAAAAAGACAGCAATACCTGCTATGAGATATGAACCCACAGAGCTTTCTCTAGTTACAACATCTATCTTTTCCTGCATTCTTTTTCTATGTCTTATGGTTAATTCTACTTTGTGGAGTGTTTGTGAAAATCTTCCGCCACTTGCCCTTCCGATTTTAACAGAAAGTGCAAATATCCTTAATTCACGCGACTTGATATATTTATCCATATTATCAAATGCTTCTTCTTCCCCGATTGTATTTTTTTCATGAAAAAATCTACTAAATAAATTTTTAAGCATAACAGAGCTTGAAATATCTACAGCTTTTTGTAGTGATTGCTCAAAGCCGATACCATTTTTCATCATTTTCACCAATACGGAAATAACAATCGCCAAAGCTCGATTAAATTGTATCGTTCTGTATGATATGATTAATTCTATAATCCAATATGAAATACCGCTCCCAACCAACAAACCAAAAATAACACCGATGTAAATATTTTTTAAAAATACAGAAAAAACTAATATACACAACGATAAAAAAACAATTTCTACAAAAAACAAAACAACATTGGAAATATTCTCTATGCCTAAAAGCATTTTTTTACTATTTAACTTACTTAAAAACGATCTCTTTTGTGATACATTTTTATAATCAAGCAATTCTGGGTCACTAGAGCTACTTAGTGAGATCATCTGTTTAATATTTCGTAATTGATATGCTTTTTTTAAATATCCAAATGTTTGTAACACCAGCACTGCTAAAGCGCTACTGCTGATAAAAAGCAAAATAACCTCAATAATAATTTTCATTTTATAAGTTTGACCATCTCTCTACAATATTTTTACCGTCACTGTATGAATTTTGAATAATTTCAGCCATATAATTTTCCTTCCATCCACACATTCTTGATGGAGGAAAATGAATTAATTCATCTATAATCATATCTTTTGTAACTACAAAGTCGTTATCAAAAATCCTACTATCCATATCAACACCATTATCTAACATTTTTTTAATAGCCCTCGAAGATGCAGATACTGCTATAAATTCACCATGTGAATTCATGGGATTTACGCCCCCGCCTAATCTTTTAAATTCTAAAAGATCAAGCATTGCGACAACTCCGCTCTCTTCCACTCTTTTTTCAGGCTCAGAAATCTTCACTATTCGTCTTGTGCCGTCTGGAAATCTAATTAACTGAACAATCAAATCGACAGCTGAAATAATTTGTGAGCGTACAAAACCCATATTGGCAGTCGGGCGGGCTTCTAAAAACATATTTTCGATT
>JALUWO010000292.1 GCA_027019405.1 Candidatus Altimarinota bacterium
ATATCATCACTATGCAAAAAAGCTATAATGTCCCCAGCAACTAAAGACACACCTTTGTTGAGTCCATCATATATACCTTTGTCAGACTTACTTACAAACTTTGTTATTTTATCTCCATAGCTTTTAACAATATCAACTGTTCCATCACTGCTTGCACCATCTATTATGATATACTCTATATCTTTATAAGTTTGATTAAGCACAGAATCTATCGCATCTTTTATAGTTTCTTTGTTGTTATATACTGAGGTAATTACAGATACTTTCACTTAATTTGCCTTTTTCTTTTAAATACAGCAGGATTTCCTTGGTAGATACTGTACTCTTCTAAATCTTTTGTCGCTATACCTCCAACAGACAATACACTATGACTTTTACAAGTAACATTAGGACAAACTACAGATTTAGCACCTATCCATACCCCATCTTCTAAAATTATCTCACCAAGTATTAAATCAAAAGATTCTTTTTTATAATCATGACTACCAGTCAGTAAATAACTATCTTGTGATAAACAAACATTATTACCGATAGTAACTTGTGCTAAATTATCTATCCATACCCCTTCACCTATCCAACAGTTATCTCCAATTTCTAAAAACCAAGGATATTTTATATTTACATTTGGTTTTATTACTACACTCTCTCCCACTATAGAACCAAACAATCTAAGCACTTTAGCTTTCAAACTTGATGGAATAGGTATCATGGTTTTAAATATAAACATATTTGTAAAATACCAAAGTATTATTTTTATTTTACTCGCTAGCTTATACAAACTGTTGTCAAATTTACTTAAATCTACCTTACTCATAGTTTCATCCCATACTCAGTCTCAATAATCTCTTTTATACTTTTTTCACTCTCTTTAGCTTTTTTCTCACACTCATAAACTTTAGCATCAACAAGAAACCTATACCAAAATCCCTGTAAAATATGAAATAACAATCCTCTAAATCCATCTAAAAATCCAAGTCTAATTATATATCTATACACAAAATATATAAACGGCTTTACACCTAATGGTAAAACATTATAAACCTTTTCTTTTAACCATTTTTTCTTCTGCTCTTGAGTTCCAAATATATCTGCTTTTACAGGTTGATAATCTAAAAAATTATATTTACTATTGAGTTGTTCTATGGCTTCTCTTGTAGCATAGTTATTATGTTTTGCTATCCACCAATGAAGATTTTTTTTATTATCATCTACAAAGTCATTTTCAAAAGTTACACTTTTGCCTTCAAGAAGTTTCATATGCTCATCCATCCAGCGTTCTTCACATATAGCTTTACCGTTTTTCCAAGCTCTTAAAATCAGAGTAGGATAATATCCACCGTGTTTGATCCACTTATCCATAAAGTAGACTCTTCTTTTAAAGAAAATACCTATTATATTTTCATCTAAATCATCAAGTCTATTTTTCATCTCATCAATTAATTCAGGTAAAAAATACTCATCACTATCTAGTCTTAAAATCCACTCTGTTTTAAACTCAATATTTTCTAAAGCCCAGTTTAATTGTTTCGCTTGATTTGTAAATTCATGTTGATATATCTTACAATCATACTTTTCACAAATTTCTAATGTTTTATCTGTTGAGTAAGAATCAACTATAACAATATTTTTAGTGAGTTTTCTAGCTTCTATTAGGCATTTTTCAATATTTAGCTCTTCATTGTATGTAAGAATTATTATAGATAAACTACTCAATTTTAGTCTTTATAAACATACTTTTCCAAAGGTAAGGCAATCTTCCACTACCTCTAAATTCAACTACTTCAAAACCAAATTCATTTAATAATTTTGTTAAGGTTTTAACACTCCAAAATTTGATATGACCACCATCCCAAAGTACTGTAAAATGACTATCAAGTTTTCCTGTAATAGCTAAAGCCAAATTTTTAAGGTATCCATGATATGGAGTAGATATTATCATTTCACCCCCCCCTCATTTTTCATTAATACATTTTTACAAAACTCGATATATCCTCGTGGATTATATAGATGTTCTATAACTTCAGTTGAAATAATTTTATCAAACTTTTTATCTTGTAGTTCGATAGGTAAAAGTTTTGAATTGATATCTTGAACAAAAAATCTATCTTGATTTTTCTTTTTTGCTACATTAATTCCACTCTCACTTCCATCTGTACCATAAACATCATATCCCTCACTTATAAGCCTATTAGCCATTTCACCATTACCGCATCCAATATCAAGAATAGTAATATTCTTGTCACTCCCTATCATAGCTTTTAAATCATTATATAAATAACTATGAGCATGTGTAGCCCCTTCTTCCCAACCATAATCTTTATATTCGCTCATTTCTTATCTCCTCAAATAAATTCTTAAATTTCATTGCAATACCCGACCAATCATACTGATTAGCAAGTCTTAAACTATTTTCTTTCATCTTTTTCCTATCTTTACTTAACATTTCAATCATAGCTTCACTTGTTTTTCCTACACTATTCTCAACCCATTTTCCACAATCATATTTTTCCACTTCACTCCAAGGAGTTCCTAAGCTGGCTATTATAGGCGTACCAGTAGCTAAACTTTCAAGATATACATTTCCAAAATTTTCATTATGTGATGGTAAAACAAATAAGTCAGCATTTGCTAAAAAATCTACTTTATCTTGATTTTCTATATTTCCTATTAAAAAAATATTATTTGATAAATGTAAGTTTTTAATCTGTTTTTTAAGATTCTTCTTTTCACCCTCATCTGGCCCTGCTATTAAAAGGCAAGAATTTGGAAACTGTATTAAAATTTTATGAAATGAGTCTATGAGTATATCGAAACCTTTTTTCTTTTGAAGTCGTCCCATACTTACAATAATTTTATTTATATTATCAATATTTTTACTAGTATATTTTTTTAAATACTCTTTTTTTTCTAACATATTTGACTTTTTAAATTCATCTACATATATTCCATTTGGAATTATCACAACTTTTGCTTTTGGAAAATGACTTAGAATCTCCTGCTTTTCTTGCTCCGCTGTTGCATGCCAAACTACACAATTTGCAAAAGGTTTTATAAAAAGTTTTAACCATAGTTTTTTAAATGAACTACCGTTACTCATTACCCATTTGCCCAATCCACCTCTTGGAGTTAAAACTGTTGGTTTGTTATAAAATCTAGCCCAAAATAAACTTATAGGAATAGGAGTGTTAAATATAGCTTGTATATGAACTATATCAGACATTTTAATGTCTTTATAAATATTTAAAAATAGTTGTAAAGAAAACTTATCTACTATAGTTTCATTGTAATATTTTACATGTAAATTTTTTTCAAAATCTATCCACTTATTTGTTTCAACATCAAGCTTTGAAGTCATATTTGTATTTGTAGTTGATGCAAATACTTCTATATCCTCTAATTTTGCTAATTCTTTAGATGTATTAAGTGATGAAAAAATTGGTCCACCATATACTGTTGCTGGGTAGAATGATGGAATTATTAGGTTAATTTTCATCTACTAACCTTGATTAGTAATTTTTTGTATAAAAATCTCGCTACAAAATAGAAGATTAGTGTTTTATAAAACAATGTTCCAATTCCTGTATATCCAGTATCGATATTATGAATAAAGTTAAGCGAAAAATAAGCTAATGTAATAATCATTGGTTCATCATAATATGCTCCTTTTGCAATTTTTGCAATTTTTAACATAATAAAATTAAATATAATTATCCCAACAATCAATGAAGATAAGCCAAATGCCATATAAAAACCTACCAAAGAAGGTATATTTATTGCCGTAACAAAATCATTAGCACCTATGATAGAATAGGCATGTCCAAAGTTTTGTCCTTCATTTAAAATTGGCTTAAACGGATAAACAAATCTAGGTATAAAACCCCAAAATAAATCTTGTAATTGTGAAAATTTCCAATACTTTATTACTGACGGTGTATTGCCTACAACAATCATAAATGTTGATAACATTTGAGCTCGTATTAACAAAAAATTAAGAGAGGCCAGCCATAGATCTGAGCTTGAATTAATAGTATGAATAAATAGATGCGATATTTCTATTATCTTTTCATAAAGAGAAGAGTTATTACTATTATGATAAAGAACTCTAATTGACATTTTAAAATCCATTATAAATGCGATAAAAGAAATACCTGCAAAATATATACTCCAATGAATTTTCATTCCTTTGTGATATATTATTATAACAATAAACAATGCTAATTCAGCAAAAGGTGCAGCTGCTGCTTTAGTAATTAAAAGTATTAGATATATTAATAAAAATATCATTAAAACATTACGTGCATTTTTATTTTTATTATTTAGATATTGGAATAATAAAATCCCGATTGGAATATATAAGAGTTGACGAATTAATAAGAATAGCTGTCTCGCAATAAGAGGTAAATTATCTACTTTAACTAGCATCTGCATTGATACAAATATAAGAATAAAAACAATCATAATGATTGCGCTATTTTTTTTTAATTTATAGCTCATTTTCGATGGTTTACATTTCATTTTTTTTGTAAAAGTAACCTGAATAAGTGATATTATTTGCATAAATATAAATATTAAAATCACTTGTACAGCTAAATTTTCTGAATATATATTCTTTAATGCTGTAGTATTAAAAGCCCATGTATTTTTTAAATAATTAAAATATATAACCGGAAAAACATAAACTAAAAATAATAGAAAATGATATAAAGGGAAAAGAGGAAAAGAAAATTTTTTATAATAAATATAAAATGTAATAATTAATAGAGCCAAAGAAAATACAAATTCTATAATAATGGTATTATTCAAAATACCAAACGATTGATATAAGTTGACTATTACTAGGATAACAACAATATAGAAAAAATAATTTTTTAGTCTTTTCATTTTCTATTTTTTCCAAAATAAATTTGAACTTTATCTGTATTTTTTTCAAAAATTGTATATAGAAAATATGTGTATACATAAATGCTTATCAATATTAGAATATATATATACAAATTTAATTTAGTTGGCTGTAAAAGAATTAAATTTACTTTATTAACATAAAAAACAGATAATAAAAATACAAAAAATGGAAAATGAAACAGATATAAACTATATGAAAAATCTGCCATTTTACAATTTAACTTTTTAAAATAAATATTATTAAAAGTATCATTTTTTAATGAATTGAGCAACAAGGATATTGATAAAGCTAAAGTAATGTCAATATAGAATCCATTATATTTTCTTGATAGCACTAGCATAGTAAACAAAATTATTATCGCTAAATATTTATGAATTAATTGCTTCTTAAGTAATACAATAAAACTACCAAGTAACCAAATAGATGAATAGATAAGAATATCAATATTTTTAAAAACTAACAATACAACTATACCTAAAAATAACACACGAGTCCAATTATTTATAAAAAGTAATATAAAGAGCATATAATAACTCCATTCATTGGATAGCGACCATAAAGGACCATTTGTACCCAATGTAGGTACAAATATAGTTTGAACATTTAATATATTGCCTATTAAAGTAAGGAAATTATCATTTCCAATTGCATTAAAATTCATAGCACTTATATGATATGCATTTGTATATAAATCTGAAAAATTAATATTTCCATAATAATCTAATACATATCCTATAAATAATGCAGGGATAAGAACTATATAAATTCTAGTAAATCTTTTTATAAAATATTCTTTTATATATTGTTGATTTAGTTGATTGTTTTTATACTTTTTCAACACTGCCCCCCCCACTAAATATCCAGATATTACAAAAAATACGATAACTGCTTGATGTCCAAATCCAGTAATAAAATAAAATAGTTTTATAAATACAGTTTTATTTTCAACTAAGTTGTATTCTACAAAAAGAAAGGACCGAAGATGACCAATCACTACCATTAAAGCAGATAGCCATCGTAAAAAATTCAATGTATTACTTAATTGACTATACATGTACATATTTCCTTATATATAAAAATTGTAAAATAAATATAGTTATATATGCCAACAAAGTTGCAATGGCTGCAGCTATAATACCATATTCTTTGATATATAAATTGCCTACTATGTTTATACTAAATGCCACAAGATAGATGTATCCTAAAATATGAAGTTTTTTAAGAAGTTGCAGATACATACTAAGAGCTGTTTGAAATACTGTAAAAAATATCCCTAAGACTAATATATAAAAAGTATTAAAATAATACTCCTGCATAATTAAAGTTTTTTCCAACAATATACTATATACTTCAACAGGCATAAAATAAGCGATAATACCTAGAATTACAAATATTCCAGCTATTAATTGTAATGACTGTTTTAAATACTTAAACGCTTCATTTCTGTTCTCCTCATACATTTTTAAAACCTTTGGATTTACATACATACTATACGCTTGCCCTATTATCTGTCCTATACCTGCTACCTGTGCTAAAATTGCATAGATGGCCACATCTTTTGTGCCACTATAGTACTCTATAAAATATCTATCACTAAAGGAAATTCCCCAACTAAAAATCGCTACAAAAACTATTGGGTAAGCATATAAAAAATACTTTTTGTAATGATTCCAATCTATATTGAGCTTGAATGGATAATTTTTCATATATTTCATCAATATAAAAAATGAGATAAGATACCCAACAACAACCCCACCTATAAATGAAGTAAGTGTTTCAAAATAAAAATAAAAGACCAATGGAGTAAAAAACTTTGCACCTGATTCAGAAGTTTTTAAAATAAAATACTTCTTTCTTTCTAAGTTTAATAAAAATACTTTTTGATTAAAACTATAATTATTTAATAATATAAAATATAAATACACTAAAAAAAGAATTTCAATATTAAATTTTTGCATAATATGCCCATAGACTACAATAAATAATAAACTTACAATATTTATAAAAACCAACATTGTTCTAAACTCGTTTACATAATCAACTTTATTATCTGAAGTATTATAAAACCTATCATAAGCCTGTGATGGGATCTGTAAAAAAATCATCGATAATGCAGAAATGAAAGTCTGTAATAAAATAAAATTTCCATATACATCTTTATCTACATTATACGATACATATCTTATATAGATAAATTGTAATAATAATGGGATTACAACAGTTGCAATTGTAATAAGCAAACTTTTATTTAATTTTAATAGCACTAATTCAATATCCTGTTTAAATTTTCTATATACCTATTACCATAATCATCCCAAGTAAATCCACGACTTACTTTTACTTTTGCTTTTGCTCCCATTTGTTGACAAATAGCTTGATTATTATACATATACAATATTTTCTCTTTTAGTGCTTCAACATCTCTTATTGGTATTACAAAACCCTCTTCACCATCTTTAGTAATCAAATCATCCCCACCTGTATTAGTAGTGCAAATTAGAGGTAAACCACAAGCCATAGCTTGTAACTGAACCATTGACATACCTTCTTCAAGTGATGGCATAACAAAAACACTCCCTTGACTATAAAATCTATAAAGCTCATTTTGAGGTTGATGCCCTTTTAAAATCCAATTTTTAGTTTGATACTTATCTAAAAAAGGTTTTATTTCATCGTTGATACTACCTAAATGCCAAACTTCACAATTTGGTAAATTTAGTTCATAAAATGCTTGCAGTAGATAGTGATAACCTTTTCTTAAATTTCCACCACCTGCAAAAATAATTCTAAAAGTCTCATCTTCTTTTTCTACTTGTTTAAACTCAGATAAATCCACCCCATAAGGATTTACAAGAAGTTTTTCTTCAGGCACTCCATATTCCATAAAACTTCTTTTTACAAAAGATGATGGGATTGATATATAATCAGTTAATTCATACTCCAAAAGTTCTCTTTGCCAAGTAGAATAGTCAGGCTTAAAAATCATATTGAACTTATTATATTCAGTGCTTAGTAATTTCATTTGAGTGCTATAATGACTACTACCTCTCTCTATTATAGTAATTTTGCCTATTTTCTTAGCTTCTATAAATGTTTCCAAACTAGAGCCGCTCCATCCAATATGTATATCACAACTGTTTAACTCTTTTGCAGCTTGTTTTGCATGTTGCTTTTGTATAAAATTATTTAATTTTATACTTGATATAAAAGGTATTTTATTTTTATATCTTCGTAAAAATTCTAAAAATACTTCGCTAATTATTTTACTTTTTTTTATTCCCCACCTATTTGTTATAAATTTTGGATAAGTAGTAATCAATTTATTTAATACTTTTTTATTTTGTAACTGTTTTGCTAAATTAAAAGCATGAAATCGACCTACTACTGCAATATTTACTTTCATAAATTTTCTACCTCTTTTAATATATCTACTACTTTATCATCATAAGAATATCCACTAGATAAACATCGTTTATAGCCATTCTCACTTATCTGTTTTCGTATATTTTCATGCTTCAAATAATACTGAACTTTTTTTAAAAGTTCTTCATTATTATCAAAATAAACAGCCTCTTTATCTTCTTCAAATAAATCCAAATGTTCTTGTGTTCTTTCAGCAATCATAAATCCCTTGCATGCTGGGATTTCAATGCTACGGCTTGTATGCAAATCTCTATTTATCTTACGTAAAAAACAAAGTGAAACTTTTGCACATGATAATGCTCTTGAATAATTTTCTCCAGCTAAAATTTTATTATGAATTATCAAATTCTCATGAACATTTACATATTTTCCCCATGCTGGTCCAAATACATCAACTTTAATACCATTATTAACTAAATATAATATACTTTCATATCTTGCTTTTTCAAAATAACCAATAAAAAGAACATTGTATTGACTCCTTTCACACTTATATTGTTTATGTAAATATTTTGAAAAAGATTGATATAAAAATAAAACATTTTTGGCGCCTATACTTTTAAGTTCTGAGACATTGTAGCTTTTTGTAGTTATTACTAAATCATAATATTTTAATCCCAAAGTATAATAAATACTTCTATTATGCCATGCATACATATCATCTAAAGACCAAGAAATTATTGTAACATTTGGATATTTATTTTTAATATATCTAAGAGTGGACGGCTTAATAGTATTACCTTTTATAGTAAAAAGAATAGAAATCTTTGTTAAATCATATGTTAATAACTTTTTATTTAACTTTAAATTATCAATAGGTAATTTTAATTTATACATAATTCTGTCTAATATACTATTACCAAAATTAACATATATATTATTTTCACTAGAAATATTAAATAGCGGTATAGTTACTATATCTTTATTATTTTTAAAGGCTCTATATAATTCATAGGCATTGCTACCATCAGAAAGTGGATATGCATATAATAATTTAATCATAAAATTTTCTCTACTTTGCTAATTACCATAGTTGGAGTAA
>JALUWO010000293.1 GCA_027019405.1 Candidatus Altimarinota bacterium
GCTATACTTTTCCAAGCCATATTTCCAACTAAAGTAATTTTATACTCTTTATATTTTGCACTATTTTTTAAAACTTTGATATAATTTCTAAAAATTACATAATCACCTATGGCATCGAGACGAATTAGCAAAAGAGTATTGTTTTCTATTTTAGCATGTTGTTTTGATATAAAATCTGTTATTAAAAATAATATGTATTTTATAAAAGTTTTTAGTTTATTCATTTATATTTTTTATTTCTATAGCTGGATTACCAATAACTATTGTATAAGGTTTAACATTTTTTCTAACAACACTTCTTGCCCCAATAATTGCACCTTTACCAATTGTAACACCTGCTAAAATTACAGCATCAAAACCAATCCATACATCATCTTCAATAATTATTGGTTTACTTTTAACAATATTCCAATTTTTTCCATAGCTAAAAGGTTTACCTAAAGAATATGCTCGTTTTTGTATTTCAAACTCTTTACGACGATCTAAATAATTTAGAGAATGCGAATTATGGTCATAAATAGTACAATGCCAAGCAATTGTTACATTATTACCTATAATAATTTTAGTTCGTGAAATAATATTTGTTCCCCCGTTAATAAAAGTATTTTTACCTATTCTTATTTCACCTTCTTCTGATTCAAAAATAAAGTTGCAGCCTACCATTGATCCACTACCAATATATACACTATTGGTTTTACAACCATCATCAAATCGAAAATTGCAACTTTTTAATAAAATCGTACTATCTTCAATAACTATATTATGGTAGTTTTTTATAAATTTATAAGGATTGTAAAATAATTTACTTAAAATTTTTTTTAACATTTTCTTTAAACCTATAAAATCTATTTTTTAACCTATTTAGTAATGATAATTTTATATATCTTTTATGAATATATACATCCGCATCAATATTAGGGGATATAAATTCAGGATGTTTTATCTTTTTTATATTTTGTATTTCATATTTTTTTAAATTACTTAATGGAGAACTTGATTTAGTGTGTGTTGCATCTTCGTTGAATCCCAAATTACTTATCATATTAATTTGTGGTGTAATTGAAAGCCCGTAGTTAGAGAGTATAGTAAATGTCCATTGGTAATCCCATGTATCTACAGCTCCTTCTTTTACTCTGTCAAACGAAGAAAGAAAACTATTTTCTATACTTCTATTACACCATATATTTCTAATTAATTTATTTCTTTTAAATTCAATTACCTTTTTTAGTTCTACATCATAATACTTCCAAGATCTTTTCCAGGTAGCCCAGCCCCAAACCAAATTATAAAATGAAAAATAGTAATCATCCTCACCTCGTTTTATTCCATTTTGAAGGTTTGTTCCACCAATATGCCATATCCTCATATCATCCTTATATCTCTCCAACAACTCCTCGCAAAACCAAAAAAAACTCTGGCTTGGCAAACAATCATCTTCTAAAATAATTCCCATCTCTTCATTCTCAAAAAACCAGTCAATAGCACCACTAACTGCCATCTTACAGCCATAGTTTTGTTCTCTAAAAAGTGTTTTAACTTCACATTCCCAGTCAATGTTTGATGTAATATACTCTCTTACAG
>JALUWO010000294.1 GCA_027019405.1 Candidatus Altimarinota bacterium
ATTACCTACAATGCAATAATAAGCCTAATATTTATTTTCTTTAACTATAAAATCAGTAATTTATTTTTCTTTTTTTCATTGTTTGTTTTTGGTTTAATTTTAATGCATAGTACTAGAAATATTCTATTTTTTATAAGAACCTTTTTTCTTGGTATTATTGGATATATTGCGATGGGTGCAAAGCTTATAAGTGATGATGCATTGTTCGGCTATCATATGCCAGAAAGTCAGACAGTTGAAATAGCTACATTAATGTTTTTACTTACAAATATAGCCTTGTTTAGTAGTGAAATCGGCTTTTTATTTTCACAAAAAGTAAAACTAATAAAAGACCATAAGTTGTATTTTGAAAAGAAATTGTTCTTTTATTTTGTATCTTTTTTATTGTTTGTAGTGGCATCTTTAATGGTTCTTGCTAATGGAAATTTAGTGATTAGCGGAGGAAGATATGCTAATGGTAGTGGAGTATCAATGCCTATCAATAATTTAAATGTTTTTGCAAATATATTGTTTTATATTCTTGTATTGTTATTTTACAAAGCTAGAAATATATACAAAATAAAAAATAAAAAATATTTAGGCTTAATTATATTTTTATTTTTTTATATATTTTTATTTGCTGAGTTTTTAAGAGGTGTCAGAATGGATGCCCTTAATGGCATCTTTGGTTTTGTAGTTTTGTATCTATTGTATAATGACAAGCCATTGAAAGTTACCCCTAAACTATTTTTTTTAGGAATCATTTTATTTATTATAATGCAAATTATGGGTATGTTAAGAAGTGCATTAAATTATTTAACATTTGATGAGATAATTGTAGTAATTAAAAATGGTTTTTCTGCAATTGTAGAAGGTTCAAAATCAGGGATACTTTTTTATCAAGGTACCATCAATGATATCGCTACAACTTTTTCTGGCATTATATATATGTTGCAGCAACATATCATAAACTATTATTATGGAAGTAGTTATTTTGATTATATTTTACGAACACCACCAAAATTTTTATATCCAGGAAGACCAGAAGATTTGGCTTGGATATTTGTAAACCATGGATTTACTAGTGGGGGAGGTTTTTTTGAATTGGCAGAAGCATATTTAAATTTTGGAGTTCTTGGGGCTTTTATCGTTCCTTTTATTATTTCATTTTTACTTGGTTATGCATATAAACTTTTTGTTAACAATAAATATTCAATTTTTTATTCGATTTTATTGTTTTCATTTTTATCTGGTTTTATGAGAGGCATCTTATATCAATCTTTTACTTTTTATAAAGCAATAGTTACAGGATTGATTATTTATTTTATTTTATATTTTATTATGGGTGTGTTACATACTAAAAAAAGAGTATTAATATGAAGATATTAGTAGTAGCTGATTGGCATGGTCATGTATATGCACAAGCATTTGATAATGGATTTAAAAGTTTGGGATATGATACTTATAAGTTTAGTTGGAAAGAGTATTTCTATCATTATCAGTATGCTAACAGATATGAAACCGATGGCAATAAATTAAAATCACTATATTATAGATTTCAAAATAAATTTTTAATCGGTCCAGCACTTTGGAAGATTAAT
>JALUWO010000295.1 GCA_027019405.1 Candidatus Altimarinota bacterium
AAGTTTGAATTGTTTTGTAAATCTAATCTTATGAGTTTAATATCATTTAAAAGAGAGCTTTTTGCCTCTGATATATATATATTCTTTATCCAGTAAGCTACTATTAGACCCATTACAATAAAAAGTATTACAAAAATAAGAGCTAATTTTCTAAAATATATCTGATGCAGTCTTAACATAGCATATAGCCCTCACCTCTTAAGTTTTTTATATACTCTTTGTCAAAATGAGGATCTATTTTCTCTTTAAGTCTATTAATGGCAACTACAACCGTTTTTAATTTTTTGTTACTGCTATCCTCCCAAACACTCTCCAAAATCTCTTCTGTGCTTAAAAGAATATTTGGATTTACCATAAAATAATTTAAAAGTTTTTTATCTAATTTGCTCAGTTTTATCTCATTCTTGCCTATAAAAATACTATTTTTTAATTTGTCATATACAATATCTCTAAACTTAATGACATCTATCTCTTTATTGCTTCTTTTTAAAACAGCTTTTATTCTGGCTACTAATTCTTCCGGGTTAAAAGGTTTGGTGATATAATCATCTGCGCCACGCTCAAAACCAACCAATTTATCTTCATTGCTATCTTTTGCACTTAGGTATATAACAGGAGTCATATAGCCGTCACTTCTTAGTTTTTGAATATACTCACTACCCTCGCAACCAGGAAGATTTCTATCCATCAGTATCAACGATATATCTTCTTCATCAAGCAAAGTATTGATTTTTGCAGTATCCATAAGTCCTACAACATCATAACCATTTTTATGTAAAGTATACTCTATAAGTTCAAGTATATCTTTTTCATCTTCAACTGCAAGGATGGTTTTCATTTTTATACTCTTTGCAAAATACCGCCTTCGTAAATATACAATATAAGATTTGCTATACTAATAGCGCGATCTGCAATCTTTTCATTCCTTCGAAAAGCCTTTAATACTTTGTGCGTTCTTTCAAAATCACTGCTATCTTCCAATTCTGATAATATCTTTTTTTCAAGCATACCATAAAGTTCATCAGTCTTATCTTCTTCCACTATTATCTCATGAAATATATCTTTTAACTCATCAATATCATCTGTATTTATCATAGATATTGTATTTTCCAAAGCTTTAACTGTCGAAGCTTGCAAAGGAAGGACATATTCATTTACAATAGTTTTGTCTATATATTTGCAGTATTGTATAAAAACTCTTATTAATGACCTTGTATTTGAAGAAGCCCTCAAAATTTCATTGGTAATCTTTAAATACGCGACAACTTCTCTTAAATCTTTAGCTTCTGGCGAGTGCAAGGCAAGGATTTTTATAATTTCATTATCCACATCAACTAAAGAAGAGCTTATATTTTTAAGATGCAATTTTGCTTCACTAAATAATTCTTCACTGCAGTCTTTGGTTGCATTAAATAAAGTTTTATTTGCAGTTAAGACTTTATCTGCGATATTTTTTATACTATTTTTTACTTCTTTCAAATCATCATCATAAGTTTTTAACATTATCCAAATCTCCCTGTAATATAATCTTCAGTCTGTTTTTCTTTCGGATTTAAAAATATCGTTTCAGTTTTATCAAA
>JALUWO010000296.1 GCA_027019405.1 Candidatus Altimarinota bacterium
AAGCCTTTAAATGATGACAATTCTAAGAACTGGGACACTACTGGAAACATACTTATAAAAGGGGATAATCTTGATGCCTTGAAGATACTTCGCCAAAACTATTTTGAGTGCATTAAGATGATATACATCGACCCTCCTTACAATACTAAAAATGATGGCTTTGTTTACAATGACAACTTGACATCCAGCACAGAGGAGACTCTTGAAGAGTTAGGATATGATAAAGAATATGTCGATTATATAGAAAATATTCAAGGTGCAAAAACGCATAGTGGATGGCTTAGTTTTATGTATCCTAGACTTTTACTAGCTCGTGATTTGTTAAAAGATGATGGGATTATTTTTATATCTATTGATGATAATGAGGTGGCACAGTTAAGATTGCTTTGTGATGAAGTTTTTGGGGAAGGGAATTTTATTGGACAATTAGCAAGGCGAGCAAAATCTTCTGGAAAAACAACAGATAAATTAGCTAATAATCATGATTATATATTAATTTATGAAAAAAATGTATCTATATTCAATCAAAATAAACATGATTTTAAAGGATATAGTTTAAAGGATGAATATTTTGAAGAGAGAGGATATTATAAATTAAATCAAACTTTAGATTATGACAGTTTATCATATGGTAAATCATTGGATTATTTAATTGAAATAAATGGACTTTCTTTGTATCCAGGTGGTGATAAAAATATATGGGAAGAGAGACAAAAAGGGAATCATAATAGAGCGGATTGGGCTTGGCGATGGAGTAAAAAATTATTTGACTTTGGATATAAAAATGGATTTATTGTTATAAAAGATGGAAAAGATAGAAAACGAATTTATACTAAAACTTATGAAAAAGTTAGGATAAATAATAAGATACTTAAGATAGAAACTTTTGATAGAGGTAAATCTTTAACAACAATTGAGTTTGTAAATAAAGAATATTCTAATGATAATGCAACAAAAGAAATTAAAAATATTTTTGGCAAATCATATTTTGATTATGCAAAACCTACAAAACTAATAAAAAAGTTAATAGAAATAAATACTTGTAAAGATGCAATTATTATGGATTTTTTTGCAGGAAGTGGGACAACTGCTCATGCGATAATGGATTTAAACTCACAAGATAATGGGAATAGAAAGTTTATTGCAGTACAAATACCTGAAACATTAAATGAAAAAACAGATGCTTTTAGAGATGGATATGATACTATCTTTGACATCACACAAGAGCGAATAAAAAGAGCTGGGGATAAAATCATCAAAGATGATATAATTAAACAAGATTTAGATATTGGCTTTAGGACTTTTGAAATAGTAGAAGATACAAAACAAAAAATATATCAAAAATCATTAGAAGATATGACACAAGATGATTTACTTGCCTTTACTCAAAATATAGTTGAGAGTAGTGAAGATATACTTTACAATCTCCTTGTAGCTGAAAGCCTACCCCTTTAGTACAAAAATCCAAACACTTATAGAAGATAAAGAGACCACTGCGCAGTAACACAACAGAAAAACTCTCCATAATCCCCTAATATAAAGGGGTTTCAAGCATTTTTTAGATAAAATAATATATCAA
>JALUWO010000297.1 GCA_027019405.1 Candidatus Altimarinota bacterium
TCCTTTAATAAAATTTAACTATTTCAAATAATAATTTAAAATTTACCACCCTGACCCAAAGGTCAAGAAAATTAAAATCGGATTGATTAAAATATCTTTCCAATTTTAAAATTTAATACTTGTATAACTCCACCTTTTGGATGTAATGCTTCCCCAACTGAGGTAATATCACCTTTTTTAAGTTTAAACCCTTTTGGCAAATCAAATACAACTACTCTTATAAAGCCTGGCTCATCGTAATCAGTATTAATCTTATAAAGTTTATCTTTAGGGTAAAAATTATCTGTTTTTAAAATTGTATTTTCGGGAACGCTTCATTTTTTGTGTAAATCCAAGATATGTAAAATAAAAGACTTATAAAAAGGATTTACAATGAAGAAAGAAGCGTTCTCGACACGGATTTTCTAACAGTCTCGGTAATGAGATGCTAGTTAATTTGATAGGCTCTTAAATTTTAATATAAAAGATGTACCGGCACTATTTATATCATCTTGCCCACCTATAACAAAATTACCATCAGATGTTTTTGTAATTTTAACTCTATAATAAAGTTGATCTCCTCCTTTGAGTAATTTACTGTAATCTGCAACCCATATTCTATTACCTTTATTATCAAGCCTTATTATATAAAATCCACTTGTTATAAAACCACCATCAGATGTCCTAACAATTCCAGTATCAGATTCATAATCCTTATAACTTTTCGTCCACTTCTCGCTTCCATTTTTATTGAGTTTTATTAAAATTTGTTCATAATCGTTATTACTTCCTAACAATACAAGACCTCCATCAGAAGTTATTGTACATGAATAAGCTTGAAAATTTGGAACAACTCTACTCCATATCTTCTTGCCTTTATTACTTAATTTTATTATAATTGATTTTTCATCATCATCATTACTGGATACAACAATTATATTACCTTTTGATGTGACTATAATCTTTTGAGGAGTAAAATTTCCAACAAAATTTTTATTCCATATTTTATTTCCATTTTTATTAAGTTTCGTTATACTATAATTAGAATTATTGTTTACTCCTATTAAAATATCACCGGTAGAGGTTGTTGTTAAAGCTGAAAGTACTTCAAACATACCAACACTTGGTTGCATACCATATTTACTCCATATTTTATTTCCATTTTTATCAAATTTTATTATGAAGCTTCTATAATGTGTAGTCTCTTCTCCTCCTACTATATATCCATTATCAGGGGTTTTTGTAAGTACTCGCGCACCATAGACAAAGTTTTTTTGCCATACAATCTTACCATTCTTATTAAGCTTAGTTATATATGATGTATTAAATCCCGTTCCAGTTATTACTACACCACCCTCATTTGTATTTTCAATTGCAAAAACACCATTTGACCAATAGTTATACTTGTAGTTAGTATCATAAAGGTATTTACTCCAAATAATATTGAGAGGTTTTATATTAGCACCTTGAGCATTTAGACAAAGAATATTAATTAATAGAAAAATACTAGCTAAATAATTTTTCATTTTTTCTCCTTATTTTTTTCAATTCATTTTTCACTTCATTTACATTTTACATAATCTAAAGTGTAACCTAAT
>JALUWO010000298.1 GCA_027019405.1 Candidatus Altimarinota bacterium
TTGATAAAAAAGCTCTTGAGACAAAAACTTCAAAACAAATGGATGATTATACAAGATATTTAGTTATGGTTAGTTTTATTTTATTTTTATGATATTTGGTAATGGATTTGAATATAATGACTGTGTTAAATAGAAGATTGTCATAGTATGTTATCTATTTTTATTTCTTATGTTCTTCTTTATCTTGATACAAAGAAGAACCAAGAAAGATCAAGACACAAATACTGGCTTATTCTTATGATTTAGATATTTAGCTGGTAGGCTTGCTCCCTCCCACAAGTGGGCTCCGAGGTCGCAAGCTCTTATCAAGTTTTTATAAATAAATTGTAAATATAAATTAGATTCTATAAAATAGTGGTATTTTAGTTTCAATATAGTATTTAATAATTTGTTCACCATTATATTTGTGTCAAAAATAAGGTAATAATTCAAATAAAAAATTAAAATACCATATAATAATACAAAAATATTTAATTACTTACAAAAATAAGAATGCTTAAAAAAATATTTATTTGATGATGAATTTTTATTCTATTGTTAATAAATTTACCATATTTGTTATCTTTTTATGATAATTATAATTGACAACAACTTTTTGAGCAAAAAAAATATGATTTAGCAAAAGATAAATTTACTCAAGCAAATAATGTAGAATGAATTTATGATATTTGAAATACATTGTATAAACAATGAAAGTATGAAGATAGTATTAAAACTTATTTATCTATTTTGTGAACTTGAAAAAATGAATTAAATTTTAGGTTAAATCATAATTTATGAAATGCTTACTATAGATTTGGAGAAAAACAAACTAATATAAATTTGAAAAAATGATACTGGGAAAAAGCAGTTACATATTATCAAAAGGCTTTAAAAATTAAATACAATAAGCAAACAAAAGATAATTTAGAATTTGTATTAAATAAATTAAAAGATTTAAAAAATCAAAAAAATAATAAACAACAACAGAAACAACAAAATAAAAACTGACAAAAGAAGGATAATAAACAACAAAGTCAAAATCAAAACTGACAGAAAAAAAATAGTCAAAATAAACAAGATCAATGAAAAAAACAGGAAAATAAGAACTGAAAAAAGAATTCATCATCTAAAAATTGACAAAAGCAATGAGAAAAACAAGGAAATAAATCTTCACAATGAAGTTGAAATAAATCGAAGGTAGGTAAAAAAAATTGATCACAAACAGCTTGAAATCAACAAAACAAACCGCAGACAGAGAAAGAAAAACAACAAGCACAAATGATGAAAGCTCTGCATGAATACCAAAAAAACTTGAAGCAACAACAGAAAAAAAATATACAAAACTATGGAAAAGTTTATCAACCACCAAGAAGTAATGATCCTTTCGACGATCCATTCTTTACTTGAATGCCAAAACAGAATAATGTGAAGGATTGGTAAAATTTAGGCTAGACATATTTGTCTAGTTTTTTTATAGATAGAAAATTCAACAAAAATCATTATAAAGTAATTAATTTATTGTTTAATATAAAAGATGGTAGAAATAAAGTATTTTTCAATAGAAAATATAGAACCTTGGATAAAATATGATAG
>JALUWO010000299.1 GCA_027019405.1 Candidatus Altimarinota bacterium
AAAGATGTTTAGAAAGTTTAAAAAAGCAAACATTTAAAGATTTTGAAATAATATTAGTTGATGATTGAAGTACAGATAATACTATACAATTAGCTAGTGAGTATAAAAATGATTTAAATTTAAAAATATTGAAACAAAACCATCAATGACCTTGAGAAGCTAGGAATTTGTGAGCTAAAGAAGCTAAATGAGATATATTAGTTTTGGTAGATGCTGATATGTATTTTGATGAAAATTATATAAAAGAATTAATTAAACCTATTGTTGACTGAAATGAGTTTTGAACTTCTCATTGAGTTGAACTTATTGGAAATCCTAAAAATATATTTGCAAGAGTTTGGTGATTAAATAGAATTTTAACATCTTGAGATAGAACTTGAGTTTTTAGAGCTATAAAAAAAGATATTTTTTTAAAATCAGGATGATTTGATTCTTCAAAATGATATTTTGATGATGATTTATCAAAGCTTTGAAAATGAGCCTTATTTGTAAAAAAATCTATTTGTTATCATAATAATCCAGAAACCTTTTGAGAATATTTTTATCATTCAATGTGGGTTTGAGAATCATTTGCTCAAAATAAAAAAGCATTAGTTTCTTATTTAAGAAAATATAGCAAATTGTTAGTTATATTATTATTTTTTATTTTACTTATTATAATATGAATTATAAAATTACAAATATGAATTATTAAAGCTTTATGATATGTATTTGTATGATTGGTTTTATTTTTTATTATTATAACAGAAATAATAGCAATAAAAAGAATTATCAAAGAAAAAAAAGATGAAAAAGTATCATTACTTATAAATTATTTACGAGCTGTTCCTTTAGTTTGGATAAGTAGATTATCTGGCTATATTGTTGGATTTGTAAAATATTTTATCAAATCTAAAAAATAAATTTAATAAATAATGAATTAATAAACATGAAAACATTAGCAATAACATCAATGTATGCAAATCCAATACATCCATGACATATAGAATGTTTAAAACTTTCAAAAGATATATCAGATGAAGTATGGGTGATTGTGAATAATGATTATCAAGCAAAATTAAAAAGATGAAAAGAATCTTTTCAAAATGAAAAATTTAGGGAAGAAGTAATTAAATCAATCAAATATGTAGATAAAACTTTGATTTCTATTGATAAAACACCTTGTGTATGTAAAAGTTTGGAAAAACTTATTATTGAAGCAAAAGAAAGTTGAAAATTTGATAAAATAATATTTACAAAATGATGAGATAGATTTGCAAATGAAATCCCTGAAGCAAAGATATGTAAAAAATATTGAGTAGAAATAGTAGATTGATTATGAGAAAAAGTTTATAGTAGTAGTGATTTAATAAAAAAAGTTGCAAATGAAAAAGACTTGGAAGATATAAAAAAAGAATTATCAATATTGCCTGATGAAGTAAAAGAATGAAATTATTTAGAAATTTGAAAAAGACCTTGGTGAATATATTATGTTTTAGAAGAAAATCTACTATACAAGGTAAAAAAAATTATAGTAAATCCATGAAAAAGATTATCCTTACAATCACATAAACAAAGATCAGAACATTGGATAGT
>JALUWO010000300.1 GCA_027019405.1 Candidatus Altimarinota bacterium
ATTAATGTTTTATAGATATACCTGGCGTGGCAACTGCTATATAGGGGGGGGGAATAAGTGCGATAGTGTTCAGCTTAGAGGCTCATCGCAACTTGTTGTGGTGAGGCTGAACACAATCAGACATCGCACTTCTTTTCTATATACTTTTGCCACGCTTGCTATGTTTATTTTATTATTTTTTGTTGGGACTTTGCACTCATCATCACTTGTGATGTTTGTGTGCAAAGCTCCCCTTGTCAATTTAACAAATAATTCCGTAGTTTAAGTTTTGGAGTGTCTAATATGAGTTTTTTATATGGTGTTTCGCCTAAAGATTTAAGAGTTTATAATAATTTTTTAGATAATCAAAGAAATTTTTTAATATCTAATTTTATTACTACTAAGCACGGTCAAACTAAATCTTATTTAGATATGTCTTTTAGTGCAAATTTTTCACCTCGCTATTATGCTGAAGTTTCAAATCGTGTTAATTCTATTGTTGAGACTTCTAATTCTAAGGATACTATTCCTGTATTTATGACTATTACTCTTAATGGTTGTTTTAGGGATGCTTTACAAGGTGATTTTTCAAGATTTACTCAAAAAGATATTAATTCTTTGCCTTATGATTTGAGGTATAAATATAATCTTAATGAAGCTTTTACTATTCGTGATTTAGTTTATTTATTAAATAAATTATGGGATAGTTTTATGTCTCGTAATGTTTTTAGAAAAATAAAATCTTTTAATCTTTTTTATTCTTATATTAGAGTTTTTGAGCCTCATAAAAAGGATGGTGTTCCTCATATTCACGCTTTATTGTATATTCCTCAAAATTTTCTTTATTCTGTTTTAAATTTATATAAAAAAGTTTTTTATGCTCCGCAAAATCTAAGGAATGATAAACTTTCTTTTGACCAGATTAAAAATGGTGAAATAAACGGTTTTCAATGGAGTATTTTCAATCCTGCTGGTTATGTTTTGAAGTATATTCAAAAAACTTTTATTAATTTTAATAAATCTGTTAAATTAGATCCTCTTTCTTGTTGGTATGTTAAGTATAAGGTTCGTAGATTTCTTACTTCTCGTTCTTTAGTTCCTACTTGGGTATATCGTAAAATCTTTTTTTTAGAAAAAAATCTTTATAATTTAACTCAGATTTTATATGATCCTGATAGTATTTGTGAGTGGGATTTTGAAAAAAAATATATTCATTTTTATCATTCTAAGACTCAAATTGATATTTTATATGATAATGGTTATTTTCGTTATGCTTGTAAAGGTAAGATTATTTCTGAATATAAGCAAGAAACTATTAAAAAGTCTGATATTTCTTTTAGAGTTTATGATAAACCTGTTTTAAAATCTAAAAATCGTTTTAAGTCTATCCCTATTACTTTTATCAATATTTATAATGAAAAATCATATATGTTGCTTAATTATAAAAATGAGTTAGTTAATTCTTTTGATATGCCAGTTTCTAAAATGTGTGATTATGTTTTATTTCTTCATTATCAATCTTTAGATGTTGAAAATTGTAATTTACATCATTTTGGTTTAGTTAAGAATGAACTTATTAAAAGAGGTTTATT
>JALUWO010000301.1 GCA_027019405.1 Candidatus Altimarinota bacterium
CAATATTATATGTAAAACTGTCATAGTTATCTATCATTAAAATCATCTATTTCCCACCCTTTATAAAGCCCTATTTTAAGGGATTTTCTAAATATATCTTCTAAATTATTATCAATCGTGCTACCCTATAGCTACCCATTTTCGTATCTTTTATACATTTTTATGCTATTTTGGGTAGCACGATTAGGGTAGCACGAAACTCTTGTCGTTATTATATCAAATTTAAAGTTAGAGTGTTGTTTAACTTGGTCTAACCTCAATTTTACTTGAAAAAAGATATAGTTTTAAATACAAATGACAAAAGGATACTTGTGAATACATCTAGTCATCAACAATTCGGAATAAATCCTTACCAACCTATGCAACAAAATTTCAATAACTTTGTCAATACCTATTTCAATTATGAAATAGAAAAAAGTATGAGGCTAACTATTCAACAAGATTTATGGCAAGAATATGGTAGTATCATCAATGAAGCTCATCAATTACTGAATAAACTACATATAAATAGAGATAATAGCTTACAGAAAGATTCAGTTAATATTTATTTAACATATAATGGTAGTCCCTTTACTAATCCAATAAATGACTGTAAAGAAATTGAAGATGCACTTTCTCATGTATTTTCAAGAGAAGTTGAAATAGTCAAAAATACAAATGATTTAATAAATACTAAGAGAACCAATATACATAAAATTTATTTACCTCTATTTCTAATAAAATCTAAAATTGAACCTTTATTAATCTTTGATATTTATAGCAATATTAAGGATACTGAATACTCTTTTAATTTATTTACTTATACTTTCTATCTACAAAACAGATTAGAAAAATACAATATAAACAGACGAGAATTAGAAAATCTATCTGAGTTTAGTTTTAATAAATCTGTCGATTTAAATAAAAAAAACATCTATGTTAAACTTACCAATAAATACTTTACAAAACAATTTCTAAAAGCCTTTACACTCAATAATAATTCTGATTATATAGAAGAGTGGCTAACATACTTTTTTAAAACATTAAGAAGAGTACCTAAAGCTTCAGTACTGATTGGAAATAAAGATGTTTCAGAAGAGATTTTTTACAATGGAATTATTAAACAAATTTTTGAATTTGAATATTGTTTAACCATAACAGATGAAATATTAGAAAATCAGCCAATAGATTTGATTATTAAAAATAAGCTTTTTATACACATAAATCATATTCCAGAGAATGAAATACTACAAAAAAAATTAAAAGATTTGTTGGAAGGAATTATTGTATATGCTAAAGTAGGATATCAGCAAACACCTTTTTTATGTCAAATCATTTTTACTATAGATAAACCACACCCTTTTTTAAATGATTTTCTTAGTCTTTCAAAAGTATTTTTTATAGATTCTATGGAGAATATCAATCTAAAATTAAATCAGCCTGATAGAATATCACTACTAAATAACTGATGTTACGATAATCAAAATCTTTGAATTTACAGAAAGTAACATTGCAAAATTCTATTGGTATTGATAATGCTTAGCAGAAGGTATGCAAAAACTACAAGATATATACATCAATTTTCTA
>JALUWO010000302.1 GCA_027019405.1 Candidatus Altimarinota bacterium
TTCGGCTATACCGACAATTTCAAAAATATTGAATTAGAAAAATTTGATGATAATAAAATATGAGAAATAATTGATATAGAAATCACTTGAGCAAAAGCACTAAAACTATTTGGAAAAGAAATTTAAAAATTAATTATTAAGTTGAAATCTATCTTTGTTTTTTTAGTATGGAGATATTTATTATGTTATAAGTTTTTATGACAACAATCACTTTAAATAAACTATGAACCTAAACTTCCAAACATCACTTTCAATTCCCTACACAAACAATTCTCAAAAAATTAGAGCAATGTCTGAGCCTTGGACTGAAAAAAATATTTTTTGTCCTAATTGTGGTAATAAATTATCAGAACAGAAAAATAATAAAAAAGTTTCCGATTTTTTATGTAAGAATTGTTTAGAAAATTTCGAACAAAAAGCATCAAAGAAAAAATTTAAATGAAAAGTTATTTCTAGTGAATATTATACTTTAATAAAAAGGATTAAAGAGAAGAATAAACCTAATTTTTTCTTTTTACATTATTTAGATTGAATATTTTCTGTAAATGATTTCTTTGTAGTTCCAAAATATTTTTTTGTAGCTGAAATTATAGAAAAAAGAAAGCCTCTTTCATCTACCGCAAAGAGAGCTGGTTGGACTGGTTCAAATATATTATTTTCAAAAATTCCAAATTCTTGAAAAATTTATTATATTGAAGATTGAAAAGAAATTTCTAAAGAAAAAATTTTAGAAAAATGGCAAAAAACAGCATTTTTAAAAGATATTAAAAAAGATAATTTAAAAGGTTGGATTCTAGATATTATGAATTGTATTGAATTTTTAGATAAAAAAATATTTACTTTAAAAGAAATTTATACCTTTGAAAAAAATTTAGAAAGATTACATCCAGAAAATAAAAATATAAAAGCAAAAATTAGACAACAATTACAATTTCTAAGAAATAAGTGATATTTAAAATTTTTAGAAAAAAGAGGTAATTATATGATTTTATAAATTAATTATTAAAAATATGAAAATAGTAGTTTTAGACTTTTCAGATTGAAAAGTAAAAATTATAAATAATCTTACAGAAGATATACAAGTTGATGAAGCAGAAGAATTATTATATAAAAAATATGGATTTAAACATTCAAGTATAGAATTTATGATTGTCCCAGAATTAAAAATAGAAACTTTAAATTAAAACTAGTCTCCTGAAGTTGTAAGAGACATTATTTAAGATATTCAAAGGAATGAGATACTAGAAGAAACAAAATGTATCAACCTTTGGCTTTTAAAGTAATGGAAAGATTTTTAAAAGTATGATTTGCTTTAAAAGAAGATATAATTAAAATCCAACACAATTGTAAAGCTACTTGATTTTGGGTAAATAAATCAAAAGATTACAATTTTCTACTTATTATGCATGAACATTTATTTGTATTCAAGAAGCTTTAATCACTTGAGCAAAAGCACTAAAACTATTTGGAAAAGAAATTTAAATCGTAAAAATAGAATATGAAAGATATTGAAAAAATACTAAAAGAAAAATATCCTATTCAAACAGGAATTAACAATCCTAT
>JALUWO010000303.1 GCA_027019405.1 Candidatus Altimarinota bacterium
CTGTTTCAAAAGTTTTTCAATTGGAGTTTTTGTAACATACAGACAAGCTACATAATTTCATAGATTTGTAGTTGTGCATTTTTTTGACACTTTTCAAGATTTGATAATTTCTGGTAAAACTTTATTTTCAAGAATATATTTTTTTCTAGCATCTCATTTTAGATGAGCTATAATTTCTAATCAAGCTTTTTGTCTTATCATTTCTTGTTTTAGTTTTTCTCAAGTTAGTCAAATCTTCTTCAAAGTCTGCTCTACTTGTTTTGTTTTTGCTTGAACATTGATAAGAGCTTTATCATTATTTGTTAAATTTTGAATTTCTTGCTTATTTTGTTGTGTTAAACCACTATTATTTTTATTTGACGAATTACATCAAGCTAAAATCAAAGTAGTTGTTAAAATTCATAAAGTAAGTAATTTTTTCATATTGATTTTTTAGTTTGTAAAATAAATTAGTCTCTATCTTTAAATTTTGCCTTACAATTTCAGAACCAATTACATTTTATTATAATTCTATCGTATTTTTTTTCTGCTTTTTTTATACATTTAAAATAATTATGATTTAAATACTCCCATATTCAAAAGTTTGACCAATTATCTCCATCATTATAACAAACATTAAAAGCATTATTTATATTATTTATATTTTTTGCATTTCAAGTAGAAATATAAGTTCATTGTGGATATATCCATTCATTTCATAATTTATATTCATAATTTCATCGAGTTATAACTACTTTATGAAAGTTTTTAATTGTTCAATTATCATAAGTTATTTTTAAATTATTATAATAAAATCAGTCATTTGATTGTAAAACAATTGAAGAAATACTATCATCGTCATCATCGTCTAATTCATTTGTATTTTCAGTTACATCTACTCAGTTAATTTTACTTACTCAAGCACTGACTGAAAAATGGTTATCATCAAATAAATTCACAGTAGGATTTTGAGATTTTACTGCTTTATTTAGTGTGCTTCAAGGTGTAAGTGCCTTCATAGCAGTTTGTATGATGGCTTGTTTTTTTATAATAAAAGGAACATCACCCACTTTTTTATTGTTAAGTTCTTTCAAATCTATTTTTAAAATATCTTTAAATTTGTCATATTGTCATGTTAAAGAACTTGTATTTTTTATTGACTTAACTATTGCAGCTTTGGCTGTTCCTAGAGTAAGATTGTCAAGCTCCCAATAGATATTAAAAATTCATTTAAGATTTAATCAACTAAGTGGAATATTACTATTTATATTTTTTAAATTTTTAACTCTTTTTCACAAACTATATCATAAATTATAATTTTGAAGATTATTAAGATCAATCTGACTTGTGAATAAATTACTACAAATATCTTTAATTTGATTTTTTAAGAAAATATCAGAAGTAGAAGTATTTGAACATGTATTTTTTAAATCAGAATAATATTTTATACTATCATCCAAAACGTTGTCAGTTCAACTATACAAAGTTTTTCAAATTTGATTTAAAGTATAAGTATCATATTTATCTGAAATACTATGCTGAAATTTTATAGATCAATTACATTTATTATTTAA
>JALUWO010000304.1 GCA_027019405.1 Candidatus Altimarinota bacterium
GGCACTATCAGGCATCTACAATTTGGATGTAAAGGTGGATACTGTATGTCCGAATCAAGGATAAGTTTTGATTTTCAAATTCAGTTTAAAACATCTCATCATTGTGCAAAATTTTCTTTTATTTCAACAACTTTACCATTAAATTGATTACAGTAAGGACAAGTTCTTTCATCCTCCGCAGTAAACCACTTTTTCTTTGTAATTCCTACATCTTCCCGTGCAGTTTGATTTCATCTGTTTGATATTCTTGTTGTTTCAGTTCTTACTATTTTTTCAACTCTTTTTCATAAATACTCGTCAAACTTTTCATCTATTTTATTTGTAATTGCATCCACACCAAGTCAAGCATTTAAACCATCTGTAGTTATTTTAGAAATTTCATTAAGTGTAGTTTTATCTATCTGGTCTGCAAGTTTCAAAATATAAGTTCTTGTAGCTTTGTTTATTTCTTCATCTTTACTTGCACTCCAAAACTCTTTTGGATTCTTTCCAAGTTCTTCTATACTTTGTTTATATTCTTGATGAAAGAAATTATTTACTGGCTTTTGCAATAATCACAACCAAACTAATCAGTTTTTAAACTTATCTACAAAGAAAATAGAAAGATCCTTTTTCTTGTATTTATTTAAACTTTTCCAAGTTCTCAACTCTGCTTTTATATTTTTTCTTTGTTTGTTAAATATTACTTTAAGTTTTTTAGCAAAAATTTCTTCAAAACTATCAGCCCTTTTTACAAACCCTTTCCGTTTTTTCTCTGCCCATTCTTCTGACCCTACAATCTCTTTTTTTATTAGCTTTATTGCTTTTGCTACCAACTCATTGTTTGTATTTTCTTTTATGTTTTGCTGAAAATGGACAGGCACTAAATCAGCTCATACTTTCAAAACATCACCATCTTTTAATAAATCATAATTTAGTTTTTGTCTGTATTCGTTCAAAGTTATTACACCATTATTCCAATGTTTGCTTAAATTTTCATCATCTACTGGCACTACTTTTAAAAATCTAAATCACTCAGTAAACAAATATTGATTTAAACCAGCTTCTATTTTCTTTGCTATCGGTAAAAGTGTTCTTTTAGCATATATTTTTTCAAAATTTCTTATATTTAAGTTGTTTCACTCTCCAAGTCATACAATAGCCTTTGGAACTTTAAAATAAGAAAGTATCTCATCCCTTACAATTTGTTTCATTTCTGTAAAATCCATATCTTTGGCACTTGTAGAAATGTTTTGTATTTTCAAACCTCACTCCAAAACAATAGGCTTGTGTGCATTATCCAAGCCCTGACTTGCTTCTTGAAATTGCATTTTAAGAGCTTTTCTTGTTTCTGGTGGTATATTTCTATCTGTTTCAAGGACTAAACCTATTTTTCATCATTGTTTAAAAAATTTATAATTCCATTTAGTAGAAAAATCATCAAGCAAAATACTATAAATTCCAGCCTCTACTGGACTATAACCGGACAACTCACTTTCAGGATTTTCAGGATTAAAATTTTTAAAAATTATTAAATCATCTTTTACAAATTTATAAGTTTTTCATCATAAATTATAGATATATTCTCCGTCTTCATTTTTATAAATTCTATCAGACCTTAAAACTACAAGTTGCACTATATTATTTCCAAGTTTTACTTTCCACAAAACAGAAATTCACAAAAGCAACAAATGTGTAGAAACAGCTTCAAGTAAATCGTAGTTTATCAAATCTAAATATTTATGATCTACTTTTTTATTGTTTTTAAAAACTGCATATTCCAAAGAAGCTATATCAGTTGCAATGGTGCTTATAGCAGTATAAACCCACCTTTTGTATTGTGCTACCAATTCAGGTTTATCATCATTTCAAGAAAATGAAAAGATAGGAAAAAAACTTTTAGTATTTCATCAAGCAAACCAAGATTTTATTGTTTTTACTAAGCTCATTTTTTATTTTTAACTAAATTAAAACTTTTACAGATATATAAATTATTGAATAAACATTTTTACCATCTTCTGTATTTTGTGTAGTTCCAAACTCACTGCTTTGTATTTCTAAATTATTACAAAGTCCATCAAGTAAATTGTTATTCAATTTTTCTAATATATCATCATACACTTGCATTAGCATTTCCCAAGCTTGTTTCTTCCCTATTTTTTCATACTCCTGAAAAATATATAACTTAAAATTATAATGTCTTTCATTTTGCATTTGTGTTATAGTTTTATTGTCTCACGAATAAGGTTCAAACACAACCATAGGATAATTTTTTCCAATATCTGCATAGTCCTTCACTTCCGCAATAGAATTTATTTCAGATAGTTTCTCATAGATTTTATCTTTTATTTCTTTAAACATCGTTTAAGTTTTTGCTTATAAATTTTTCTATTTTATCAAGTATTGTTTTTCAGTATTTATTCAAAACTTTTGGAATCCATTTTTTTCATTTAGTTCATTTTCTTGCAATAGCTCTTACAACTGCATAAGGATTTACTCCGTGCCTTTGAGCCCATTTACTTACATTTTTTGCACTTGTCCAGTGTGGTTTTGTTCCATCATGAATATATAATCAATATTTTTTTGTATTATAAACTATCACTGCATTATTCTTTTTTTCTACTTTGTAGCTTTGTCTTAAAATTCAAGTATCTACTGGAGTTGCTTCTTGTAGTTTTCATTTAAGTATTTCAGCTCATACAAATAAAGCTTTGTTTTTTACTTCTGCAAATCTTGCTGGATCTACTTTTTTTATAAATTTATGAAAACCTTCTATTCTAATTTTCATTTTTATAAACTAATATCTTTAAATATTGTTTTCTTATACTTTGTCCAAGCTGTTCTATAGCCTTGACACTATAAGCTTGATTATTTATTTCTAATATATCACTTTCAAGAATATCTACTTTCCCAGATATAACTATATAAAATTCTTTTCATAGCTTATCAAAATCTAATAACACATTTTCTATCCCTGACGAATAAAAAACTCCTTTATATTCTTTTCAAGTATATGAGTATGCACTCTTTCAGTTAGTATAAGTCTGTCTTTTTACTTTTATTAAATACTTAATCATATGTTTTTATATTTATCTAAAATACTATAAACTTTTTCTGGAATATCTTGATTGTATTTCATACTTATTTGAGAAACACTTTCTGAAATATATCAAGGATTGTCATTGTAAGCCCAAGCTATAAGTATTTTACAAGCTTGTTTTATATCTTCTGGTATTGTTGTCCATCCTGCTTTGTAAGATATTTTGTAAAAACCACTTTCTAACTTATTTTCAAAATATATTAAGTTATTTATAATTTCAAAAGGAGTGGATATTTCTACCCACTCATTATAATTTTTTATTTTTATAAAATTTATACTATTTACTGGAATTATATTTGTTGTAAGTATTTTTCATCCATCATATCGTTGAGCTTCCTCCATATCTTTTTCTTCTCAAAATATAGAGTTTGTGTATTTTCTTACAAACTCACTAGCAAAGTTTATGTAAGAGTTTAGCACACTATTTTCTTCATCTCCTACAATATCTAAGTATTCTTTTACTTCTGTTAATTCCAGTAAATCCATTTTTTAGTATAAATTTATAAAATTATTTTTTCTTTTTTTCTTTTTGTCATCCTGAACTTGTTTCAGGATCTATTTCTACCTTTCCTTTTTCATCTGCCTTCATCTGAGTATTTCATCTGTCTTCTCTCTCAACTTTTTCAAAGTATTTTTCACCATAAGCTTTAAATACATTTTCAGATATTTCTACTTCTGATCCTTTTACAAATCCAACAACATTTCAAATAACTTTTACTTTTGTCATGATTATTTTTTATAAGGAATAAAAAAGGGACTAAGCCCTTTTAGTTTTAAGCAGCAGCTGTTTTCAATACTACGAATGCTTGAGCAGTAAGTGAAGCACCACCAATTCTTTCAATAACTTTCAAAGATTTAATATCTTTTTCAAATCATCAAGTTGTATAACCTGTTTCAGAGCTTACTCATTTTCTTATTCATAAAGCATAGAAATCTAAATCACCAAAGAAAAAGAATTTTTTATCTGCTGCATCATCAGCAACACCTGGCAAAACATCAGTAGTTATTACTTCATAACCAAGCATTGTTGCATTTCAGTTGTTATCTTCTACTAATAATTTTACATTGTTTTTATCAGTCAAAGTCCTTAAGAATCATAATATAGTTTTATTTACATACCATCTAGGATTTTTTCATCTTGTATAAGCATCTTTCAAACCATAAACCATATTAATTATATCATCAGCACTAACATCTTTTATAGAAGTCTTACCACTAGCTAGAGAATAAACTTGTCAAATATTTAGAACACCAGCAAAGTTTGAACCTGTTCCATCTCAAGTAAGAACTTGTGTATCTTCTATTTCTGCAAATTTATTTGCAACTAAATTTAAAACTAAATTAAATACTTCTTGAGCACTCATATTATCGTCTATAATTTCACTTGTTGCAGATATTAAAGATGCAATTTTTACAGCTTCAAGTTTAATTCTTCTAAATGTTGGTTGAGAACCTGTAGTTTCTGCACCTTCATCTACAATATAAGCCAATACTGTATTATCTACACCAGTAATATTTTTTACATCAGTTCTCATTGGATATTTTCTACAGTATTTTCTTGCAATACCATATTTTTGTATTTCCAAAAATAAATTCTTTTCAAATTCTTCTGGAACTAAAAATCCACCATCAGCATCAGTTCATTCTGACAATGCTTTTACTTCTGATAAATCTTGTTTAGCCAATGCTTTAAAAATTTTAGCAGTTTTTTCGATAGCTTCAGTTTTATCTTCTTTACTTTGAGATTTTAAACTTTTAACCATTTCAGTCATACTGTCTTTTACTTCTTTCACATCCTTTTTTACATCTTCCAATTTCTCATCAACAATTGTAGGCACTACATCAGTAGCAATTTTAGAAAGTCCTTTTTCAATACTTTCTTTTAATACTTTTTCGTCAATAACTGTCATTGTTTTTACAATTTAATAATAAAATAGTTATTTTTTCTTAAATTCTCTTAGAGCATCTGCAGTAGCTCTATTTATAGTCTGCAAAATTTCCTTTACTTCAAAGTCCTTTTGCTCTTTTACCTTGCCATCGGTAAATAAAGTCTTTATTTCTTTTACTTCTTCTACTAATTTATTTAATGTTTCTTTTATTTCCTTTATCTCACTTTCAGCTTTTTCTCCTTTTTCCTTTTTTTCATCCTGTTTAGTAGCTTCGAGTTTTTTTATTAAAGCTTTTTGCTCATCAGTCAAAGCATTAGGATTTGCAGGAATTGGAACAAAAGACAACTCAAGCAATTCTGCTTTTGTGATAGTGTTTCACTCTCTTTCTTTTGGAATAAATCCAACTGATACAGTTTTCAAAATTCCTTCATCATAAAGATTTTTTACTAAAATTGCTTTTGGATTTGTTTTTGAAAATACTCACTCAATTATTAGTTTTTTACCTTCTTGTTTTATGTTTATAGCCTTTCCAATTACATCTTCCACACTATACCAATTATGACAACATAGTATTACAGGAGATTTTTTATAGTTTTTCAAATCCCAAGCATCTATCAATATTTTTTCTCCATCTCTGTCTATATCTTCAGTTGAAGCTACAACTCTAAAATCAGGTTTTACATCTTTATCAAGCTTTTCATTTATTTGTTTAGATAAAAGCTCAATTTGTTTTTTAGCTTCTTGATTTAAGATTTTCATAATTATTTATTTAAACATTTAAAATTTTTAATAAGCAGATTTAGTATTTACTAATTCAACATCTACCAACTTATCATTTTCCACATCATACAAAGCTTTAAATCATATAGTTTGTTGCACAATACTTTCTTCATCTACATTTCTTGCCCATTCTTCAAGATTTACTCTTGGTAAAACTATATTCAATTTTGGATGATCACCATTTGAACCAATTACTGTTCCAATATCTTCAATATAAATTCAAATAGCTTTTTTAGTTTGGTCTAAATACAAATTTTTATAATCGTTAGTATCATACAATAATTCAAAACTTCCTGATACTTCTACAAGTTTGTTAAATATTTCTTTTATTTCATTAGATCATATTTCTACTACATCCTCCAAATCTGTTCCAACTTTAAATTCAAAATTTAATAAATCTAAATTAGTTCCAGAACTTAACCCAGCCTCATTATCTGCAATTTTCACAGAAATATTGTTAGCATTTAAGTTATAGTCTTTATTGTATGTTGCAGTATTACTTGCACTTGTAGCATTTTTTGATTTAAAAGAACTTTTAAAATTCAAACATTTTCAAGGCTCTCATGATATTTCTAAACTCTCACACATTACCAAAGGAAATACTTCATTTTGATTAGGCTCTACAATACTTATTGCCAAAGAAGGATGTAAATTATTATGTGCCAAAGCAAAAGTATGCTTATAAGCTCATGAATTATCAGCAGTTTCAACAGAACTTACATCTCACAGCATATTTTTTATAAAATATCAAATTAGATTTACTCATAAATGTCCTTCAACTTCTCACTCTCAAGATATTTTGCTTACACAAGTATCAGTAGATTTAGCAAGTTTTCATATCCCAGCTTCATTGTTTTCTACTTCAATTTTTGTATCAAAACTAAAAGAAAGTTTTGGGATATAATCAAAACTGCTTGCTCCTTGTCCTCTTGTTCATTCTGCACCAACTCAGATGTTTATCAGTTTACCGATGTATGTTGCCATAATTTTTGTTTAAAATATTAAAACTATCATAGTTTTGTTTATAGTCAGTTTATTTTCAATGTAAGTTCAGAGCCTGTAAAATACAATCAATAGTATAGTGAGACTTAGCTTGTTTATTGTTTTCTACTGCTACTATTGTTTTTAAATTTAAGTTCGTAAGCTGTGCTAATTCTGTCAAAGTCCAACCTCTTTTTATTCTTACTTTTCTTATTGTGTTGCCTGTGTCTTTATAATATTCTTTCAAAACTTGTTTAAAAAAACTATCTCTTTCAAAACCAAGCCTGTTATAAATTCTTGCAAGTTTGTTTGGATTTATGATTCACTCTCAAGTTTTTAATTTTCTTAAAAGTTTATAATAAAAACCTTTACTACAACCAAATTTAAAAATAAAATAATTTACTCCTTTGTTTTTATTTACAGAGATGAAATTTTTAAATTGTTTCATTGTTGTATGTATAGTAAGTTATAAACAAAAGCATCCATTACATCATCATGCTCTACATCTGGGAAATGTGTAAGTTGATGAGTTAAGTCATCATCGTTAGGATTAAACAAGACATTCCCAAACTCTATAATTCAAGTAATCTGTAAAAGCCTTGTTCCTTTATCTTTATGAGCCCACACACCAAACATAGGCAAGCCAGCAAGTCTTAAGTCTTCCAAAAGTTTTACTTCCTTGTTTTCCTCATAAATTATTGCATTAGGTTTGTATTTTTTATTTAACATAAGAATATAATTATATAACTTACCAGGAGATTTTTTCACACCAGTAGAAAATAATGAGTATATTTTTTCTCCAGATTTTCATACAACCGAAACTCAAGTAAAATCTGCTAACTCCTTTTCACTTGTTGCAGGATCTATTGCTAAATATATTTCTTCCATTTCTGGTAAATTATGCCAGTATTTAAGCCATTCATTTTCTATGATAGAAGAACCGGAAGTTATAGGAATATGTTGAAACTCTTGATTAAATATTGGTGTCCCTACTTTTTTTCTCCTTTCTGCCAGTTTGTCATAACTCCAAAGTTCGGGCCATAAAACTTGTTTTTTATTTTCATCCAAAATTGCAGGTTTTTTGATAGTGTTCCATCAGTCTTTCTGTAATTTATTTACTAAACATATTTCTCAAACTATAGTTCCTATCACAACCATACTACCACCAGGCAACATAGTATTATACAAAGATGAAAGTATAAACTCATTAAACTTATCTACTACTCTTTTATTTCTTACATCCTTGTTGTCCTGTGGATCATCTATCACTACAAATTTAGGTCTTTTACCTCTCGGTCTTCATCCAATAGGCAATGTTTCAATACTTACTCCATTTGTAAGTTGCAAAAGTTTTGCTTTCCATTTCAATGTTCAGTATTTTTCTTTACTCTCTTTTTCTTTTTTAGGAACTAAATCTCAAAAAACAGAAATTAAAAGCTGATTAGTTTCTAATTCTTTTTTAATCTTTCAAATTTGTTCTTCTCATAAACTTGCAGGTGCAATATATAAGATACTATCTACTATTCCATAAACTAAAATTTTTATAATAAATTCAGTTACTGATGTAGTTTTTCCATGTCATCTAGGTAAAATTAAATTTAGATCCTTACCTTGATTTATTCATTTTTCTAAATCTACCCGTATTTCTTCTATATGTTTTGGTGTTTTTGTTTCTTTTTTTGTGCTTGGATTTATATGCCAAGGAGATAAGAAAGTTTCTGCAAAAAATTTAGTGTCATAAAAACCTTTTGAAAATAAGTATTGTTTTAGCTGGTCTGTGCTTAGATTTCTTATACCTATTTTCTCTACTGCCTGAATTTCTTTTTTAGTTAATAACCTGTATTTGTTATTCAGCATTATCAAGTTTTTCTAATAAATCTTTCAATGGATCATTGTTTTCAATATTTACATTTACAGTAGTTTCAAACTCAGTTCCAAGTTTTAGTTTATGATAATATTCTAAAAACTTTCAAAACTTCATAAGTTCATCCACATAAATAGGCTTTTTACTTTCTTTTATTTTTTCTAACATCTTATCAGAGTAATAAGCTAACATCTTTGCAAAAGCACTTACTCACTTATTCAAAGCAATAGCTAGTTCTGTTTTTTGTTCATCAGATAAATCAAAATCTTCAAGCTTTTTATTCCAAAATTCTTTTTTTTCTTCTTTCCAACCTTTTGTTTTTGTTATGTATCATCAAGGCATATCTTGATCAGGTTTCAAAAATCATTCTTGAACTAGAAAATCCTTTACAGAAACTATTTCTGAAATTATATATTTTGCTTTAAGTTTAGTCCAAGGAACTCTTGCCATTTTTTCTGAACTAGTAATAAACTAGTGAAAATATACTTATTAGCTAAAATACTGTCAAGTTAAAATCAGTTTGTAAATATCTTTATTTGACAAAAATATATATTTCTTCCTATAATTAACTTTTACTATTATAAAAAATGCAAAATCTAAACAAAAA
>JALUWO010000305.1 GCA_027019405.1 Candidatus Altimarinota bacterium
CAGTTATTTTAACGGTATTCTTGCCAAAAAATACCATTAAAAAGACAAAAGACTCTATATACGGTAAAGAATATTATGTTAGCAAACATATAGAAGCAACTCAAATTACAATCGGAGATATTTCTATACTCTTTCATATCAATACAAAAAATATAGATTATTTTGATACTCAGATAGAAGATATGCTGCCACCACCATTTTCTTCTAAATACGACAATAGAAACAAATGTGTTATTGGTTGTATTAGTCAGCCTAAAGCAGAAGACTATAATTTTTTAGGCAGAGAATATATATTGTTTCAGAGCTTGGAAAGATGATTATATCGTTAGAACCTTATGCTGATCCAGATGGTCCTTATTTTAAATATTTTAATAAAATGATTGACAAAAAAACTGTAATCGAACTTTTTAAAAATGCAGGGATAGAACTTTCTTTTACAAATATTTCATCAACACTTATAGATGAAGTAATAAATAACAAGGAAATGTATCTTTCTTTGGAAAAAAGAGGATTTTATAAAACTTTTAAGAAAAAATACTAAAAGATCTTTAAAACTTGTAACAGGTGTGGCAAATATCTTCTATCTTTTGGGAGATGAAGTGGTATTTTTAAACAAAACAAACTATAAAGAAAAAATATCTGGCAAATTATCTTTTTATTTGAGTGGAAAAATAAAACCTATAGCAAAAGAACAAATTAAGGTTGCTTTTGATTGGTGAAACAGCAACGCTCCCTGCAAAAGTGCAAAGCAATAATACAAAAACACAAAAAGGAGTAAAAATGAAGAAAGCGGAGTTTGTAGACTTAGTGCAAAAACAAGGTGGTTATCAGACTAAAAAAGAAGCAGAGCAGGCTCTTAATGCAGTTACAAATGCTATTACAGAAGCTTTGACAAAAAAAGAAGATGTTGCCTTAATAGGTTTTGGAACATTCACAACTGCATTTCAAAAAGGTAAAACAGGACAAATACCGGGTAAACCCGGACAAACTTATACCACAAAAGATAAGTATGTGCCAAAATTTAAAGCAGGTAAAAAGCTAAAGGAAATGGTAGAGAGTGCATCTTAGGATGCCTCTTTCTGCCTTTTAGAAGTAAAAAAATGACACCGGAAGAGCTTATAGAAGAAAAGGAAAAAAGATGATATTTACTTCATATTTTGCAAATGAAAAAAATGTTTTAGGTAAAATAATTGCAATAGCAAACATTTTACCTAAAAACATTCAAATGGATAAATATAGTGCTTTATCGCCTGATATTGACTTGTTGTCTGATTACAAGCAAGGAAAAGTTGACAATAAAGCTTTTAGCGAAAGGTTTTATTATCAACTTGATAAACTTAATGCAAAACAGATATATAAAGACATTAATAATGCTACTCTGTTTTGCTACGAAAAGCCGAATGAATTTTGTCATCGGGTACTTGTCAGAAAATGGCTTGCAAAACACAATAAATTAGCAATAGAATATAGAACTGCTTATGAGTTGCCTATTATAATACCAAAAGATTATCAAAATAAAGCAGAGTGCTTTATAATACTAAATAGACTTATAAAAAATTTTAACTCAAATCAAAAAATAACTCTTGTATCAAATAGTGATATTATTAAAGTATTTGCCGCTAAAAATGGCTTATCTCTAAAAAAACTTGATATGGGGTATAACAAGCAAAAAGCAGATTTGATTATTGTTTTCTCAAATAATGATAATTATATAAACAATATTTTAAACGAATATATTAATGTACATAGAATTTTTTTAATCTATGATTATGATAAGAAAAAATTTTCGGTTCTCAATAAAGAGATAGAGTTTGTTAAAAATACACTGTTTTGAGGCTTAGGATTGATGAGAAATAATAGAAAATGCTTAATATATATTGTCAAATCTAAAAAAGACATTATAAAAGCAAAACAAATATACTCCAAGTATCTTTTTAAAATACAATCTATAGTTTTTCAAAATCCTGAAAAAACTAAAAAACTTTTTACAAAGAAAGGGATAAGAAAATGATTTCTGATCTCAAAAATTTAAACAAGGACGAAATTATAAAGAGAATAAGAGCAACTAAACAAGGCAGGAACCTGGTTAGAACTATAAGCGACATTCCTTATCCCCAATTATTGGATATCTACGAAGCGAGATTGAGATTTCTCAACTCATCTGAAGAAGAGTTTAACGAATGGCTTAGAAAGAAGTCCTTCTATGCAGAGGGGCTAAATTTGTCTATTATAGGCTTTATTATGGATTTAACAAGAGAGCGAGTGCGACAGCTTGAAACAATGGGTTTTAAAAAACTAAGGCATCCGAACATAGGCGGTAAACTAAAAAAATATATTAGTACATATGTTAATAGTGAGTTTTAGAAAAACAAAGGGAGAAAAAATGATAATGCAGCAGAAAAACAAAATATCAAACCAAATAGCAACTAAGTTATTTTCTTTCACGAGGCAAACTTGGACAAAATGGAAAGAAGAAAATAGACAAATTACCAAATTGTTGCAATTATATTTTTCAGACAAAGACTTAAATGAGTTTTTAGAGACAGGAAAAATAGAAAAACAAGAATTAAGCCAACTTTTAACAGTTGAGGAACTTAAAAAAGCTGTAAATGCAAAATTTAATACTTATAATAATAAAATAGATATTCATAATCTTAGACTAAAGATATTTGTGTTACCTGACACAGAAAAGAAAATTTTAGAAATTTTGCTTCAAGTTTGCATTCGTAGAAAAACTGATTTTTCAATAGATCTTGCAAAAAAACTAACAAAAGGCAATCCAAAAAAGAATGGACATATTATCAAATATTTAGAAAAAGACAGGGTTGCTATTTTTTTGTATTTTATAGAAAAAATTATAACAAAAGAAGAACTTGATTATATCAATCGCAATAAAAAAGAAATTATTGAGATACTGCAATAATTATATCTATGATATTAGTAGATATAATTATCTATAGAAATTAACATACACTAAATATATAGATATAACTATCTATATATTTCATAGAAAAGCTTGTTATATTCACAGCAAAATAGCAAAAAAATATGTTATAATACATATAGTTATAAGTATAAAGGAGTTATTGTGAAAACGGTAGGTATAAGAGATTTGCAAATTAACCCGGCAACCCTAACAAAAGCATTGGAGTCCAAACAATATACCATAATAACAAAGAGAAGTACCCCTATAGGTATAGCAATATCATTCAATGATGATATTTTGGCAAACGGTTTAAAAACTTCACTATTGATAGATGGATATCAAAATGGAAATATAAGCTTAGGGCAATTAGCCTCAAACCTCAATATATCAAAACAAAAAGCTATGCATTTACTAAGTATGATGGGAATTGACATTATAGATTATGATTTTAAAGATGATATCAAGACTTTAAGTAAAATTAATGATAGTAGTAAGTGATAGCACAACACTTATCATTTTAAGTGATTTGGATAGATTATCTTATCTGCAAAATCTGTTTTCAATTATTTATATACCTCCAAAGGTATATGAAGAGATAAGTTTTAAAAAAGATTTTAAACTACCAAAATTTATAAAAATATCAAAACCAAAAAATTTAGCTCAAATTCAAGAACTTAAAATGCTTTTGGATGAGGGCGAAAGTGAAGCTATTGCTCTATCTGAGGAAAAACAGTTGCCGCTCATTATAGATGAGAAAAAAGGAAGAAAAATAGCTAAAAACTTATCTCTTGATGTGCTCGGTCTTTTAGGTATCATCTATCTTAATATCAAAAAAGAGTATATCAGTATAAAAGAAGCAAAAGATTTTTTAAAAAGAGCCAAAGATAATAATTATAGAATATCTGAAAAACTTATAAATGATATGTTTAATAGCCTTGAAAAAGGAAAAAAATGAGATATCTATCACCAAAAGATGTTATAAAAAAATCTTTTTTAAAAAGAAAACTGCATGAAGATCAATTTAAAAATTTTAAACAGGCTCTTAAAAAGTTTTTAAATGAAGTGAAAGATAATGATGAAGAGTATAATAAAACACTTTTAAAAGATTTTTTACAAAAATATTTGGGCTATGAAAAATATAAAATAAATACAAAAGATAAAATTGATTTATCAATTTATCAAGACGATACAGTCGAAGTTATTTTTGAGATAAAAGCTCCAAAAAATAGAGCTGAAATGATAAGCTTTGATAACTTTAATAAAAAAGCCCTACATGAGTGTCTACTTTATTATTTAAGAGAAAAAATCAAAAATAGTAACTATAATATTAAACATATAATCATTACCGATACAATAGAGTGGTTTATTTTTAATGCGGTAGAATTTAATAAGCTTTCTACCATAAAAGAGATAGAGAAAATTTATAAACAAAAAGAAGTAGAAAAAACCTTTTTTTCATTAAACAATAATGAATTTTATAGGGCTATGGAAAAAATTCTAAAAAACAATGAAATTCTAAAAAATATTAAATGTGTTAGAATTAATTTTAAAGATAAAAAAAATGATACTCAATTAAAACATATCTTCAAATTACTATCTCCAATACACCTTTTAAAGAACTATTATGATAATGATGCTAATTCTTTAAATAAAAACTTCTATTATGAACTTTTATACATATTGGGGCTTGAAGAGATTAAAAACGGTAGCAAAAAGCTCATAAGCAGAAAAAGCAAAAACTACAGAGAAGACGGGTCATTTATAGAAAACACTATCTTAAAACTACAAACAGAGCATGACATAGAAGATGAGGAAAAATTATTTGAAATTGCTTTAGAGCTAAATATTACTTGGCTAAACAGAATACTCTTTTTGAAACTATTGGAAGCAAGACTTATTCAGATACATAATGGTGACTATCCTAAATTTTTACACTTTAACATTACAGATGAGTTTGACAAGCTTAATACACTCTTTTTTGAAGTTTTAGCAAAAAAATCAGATGATAGAAAGAGTGTCAAAATAGAGCAGTACAAAAAAGTCCCTTACCTAAATAGTTCGCTTTTTGAACCGACCAAATTAGAAAGAAATTATCTTAGAATCAGCAATTTAAAAGATAATGTTACTTTAAAAAAGTATCAAAGAACTGTTTTAAAAGATGAGCCTAAAAAGCTTGGTACTTTGGAGTATCTGCTAAAGTTTTTAAATACTTATGATTTTGGAAGCAATGAGAAAGATGAATTTAAAAATGATCATACACCACTCATAAACTCTGCGGTTCTTGGGCTTATCTTTGAAAAACTCAACGGATATAAAGATGGTAGCTTCTTTACACCATCTTTTATAACAATGTATATGACAAAAGAGGCTATTAGAAAATCTGTTGTAGATAAATTTAACAAAAATTTCAACTGGAATTGTAAAACGATAGATGATGTTTATAATAAAGATTACGACTTACAAGAGGCAAATAAGATCATAAACTCTATCACTATTTGTGATCTGGCAGTAGGTAGCGGACACTTTTTAGTTTCGGCTCTAAATGAGTTACTATCAATCAAATCAGAGCTGGCTGTACTTTGTGACAGTAATGGAAAAAGGCTTAAAAACATAAAATTGAGTGTTGAAGATGATGAAATTTACATCTTAGATGAAGATGGAGAGGTTTTTGAATATACCGTAAACAATAACTATAAAATTTTTACAGAAAAAATAAGAATACAAAAGACAATTTTCAATGAAAAATTACGAATTATCGAAAATCAACTCTTTGGAGTTGATATAAATCCAAACTCTGTAAAGATAACAAGACTTAGACTTTGGATAGAACTGCTAAAAGATAGCTATTATGATGAAAAAGGAAAGCTTGTTACTCTACCAAATATCGATATAAATATAAAATGCGGTAACTCTCTTATAAGTAAATTTCCACTAAACGATAAAGAGACTAAAAATAGGCTTTTAAAAGATAGACTCAATGAATATAAAGATTATGTCAAACAGTATAAAGTTACAAATGATAAAGCTATAAAAAAAGAGGTAATTAAAAAGATAAAAGAGATAAAGCAAAGTTTTACTCAAAAACTTAAAGGCGGTTCACCTTTAGTAGAAGAGTTAAAAAGGCTCTTAAATGGTAATGGGAAAAATAAAAAGGGTTATATAGAGCAGTTTGGATTTAAGGGATTAAATGAAGATGTAATTATGTCTTATACAACACAAGAGTATTATAAACTCTATGCAAGATTTGGAGAGAATTACGATCCAAATTTAAAAAGCCTATTTAGCGAAAGCATAAAACTAACCCAAAAAGAAAAAAAAGAGCTTAAAATTAGACAAAAAAAAGAACTCAAAAAAATAATTTCAAAATATAAAGCGATCAAAGACTATGAAGATAGTAAGATATATGAAAACTCTTTTGAGTGGAGATTTGAGTTTCCAGAGGTTTTAGATGATGATGGAGAGTTTGTAGGATTTGACATTGTTATAGGCAACCCCCCGTATATAATGGAAGATGAAAATAAAGATGCATTTGAAGGGTTACATACAGGGGAGTGTTATCAAGGTAAAACTGACATTTGGCATCTTTTTACTTGTAAAGCAATTTTATTAATAAAAGAGAATGGATTGATAAGTTTTATAGCAAAAAATCAATGGCTAAATAGTGCATCAGCCTCAAAAATGAGAAAAAAGATATATGAAAAGTGTTATATTGGCAAAATTATAGATTTTGGAGCAAATATGATATTTGATGGAGTTGGACAACAAACTATGATCTTTTTACTAACTAAAACAAAAACCAATAAAGAACATCATATAAACTTTATCAAATTCAACAAAAAAATCCCCAATAGCGATATAGCAAAAGTTTTGTTATATGGCAAAGAGAGTGAGTCTATAACAAAATCTACTAAAGTAATACCCAAGTTTTTTGATGAAAAAGAGAATCTAACTTTTTCTTCAAGTAAAAATGAAAATATCCTTACAAAAATAGATCAAAAAAAGAATTTTGAGTTTGATAGCAAAAAAGAGATAATTCAAGGGATTATCGGAGGACCGGATAAAGCATTTATTATCGATAAAAATGAACTTGACAAATTTAACGAAGATGAAAAAGAGTTTATAAAAATACTTCATACAAATACACAAAGGTTTTATACACCAAGTAGCAACCAATACATATTTTATATATCAAAGAAAAATTTTGATGGTAGGAATATTGAAGATTATCCAAATATTTATAGGCAATTGTTAAATTTTAAAGAACAACTACAAAACAGAAGAGAAGTTTTAAAAGGTAGTATTAAGTGGTTTTATTTGTGGTGGGCAAGAGATGAAAAATTTTTCAAAGATGGTTCAAAAATTATTTTTTCATCAAGAACGAAAGGTAGAAATTTTACTTTTACCAATGAATCTTTTTATGGAACGAGAAATCTTTTTTTTATTAAATCAGATAGAGTTAGTTTAAGATATATAACTGCTCTTTTAAACTCAAAACTATTTTATTTTTATATGAGTGAAAGATTAAAACATACAGGAAATTTACTTCAAATAGATAAAAACCAATTTATGAAAATACCATTATATATACCAACTGAAGTAAAAAAGTTTGAAAAATTAGTTGATAGTATTTGTGATCTAAAGAAACAAAACAGAGAAACTACCAAACTTAAAAATAAGATAGATAAAATGGTTTATGAGTTGTATGGACTTAGTGACGAAGATGTAAGAACAATAGAAAATTATTCACAAAAGGTTCACCTAATATGCTCTTGCCTAAAAAAATAAGAATTAACTACGAATGCAGAATGATCTTAACATCTCATCTTTTTTACTTGATGCGAAGCAGAAAAATTCAGCTACAGAACGCTACATCAAAAACAGACAAAACCGTCTATTGGATTATTGTTTTAATAAAAAAAATATTATATAATATATAATATAAATTTTATAGCACAAATGGAGATAAACATGGAAGTAACAAGCAGAAACAGCAGAAAAATCCAAAGAAACACAGGTGCGTTAACCCTATTTGAGAAAACTGTTTTGGTTGCAATACTTTTAGGGTGTTTAGAAAAAGGCAAAATAGATCGCCTTGATTATTTAGAAGATACTAAGAGTGTTACAGATTTTATTATTAAAGAAGTATTTGATAAATGCAAAGAGAGTGCAGAAGTAGCAGAATTGCAAGAGTTTGGTAGATTTTTAGAAACAATTCAGGATGTTAGAATTGAAAAAACATGGGTAGATTTTTCTTATTTTCAAGAAAACGAAAAAGAGATTTGGAATTGGATTAAACAAGGATACGCTAAATACCTTCTTGATAATAATTTAGATATAGAATCCAATCTCGTTGCAGCATCAAACTTCTATCAACATTTCCCTATTCCTTATAGATACTATTACATCAAATATTTCATGTGGATATTTATGCCATCAATTACACAAAAACAACTCTCTCAAATCAAAAAGATTTATGCCTCTTTACCGCCTTATATTCAAAATATTCCGGGGATAAAGACAATACTAAAAAAACTCAGGCGATTGTTTTACAGTCAAAAATAATGAGAAAGAGTAAAATTGAGTCGAATTACATTAATTAAAGAGCAGCAAGATATACTTAATGCGGTAAAAAACGGTGAAAAAGTTATAAAAATAGTAGCTTTTGCCGGCACAGGGAAAACTTTTACATTAGAGCAAATTGCTCTTAACAATTCAAACAAATCTATGCTTTTGCTTGCCTATAATAAAAGCATAGAAAAAGAAGCAAAAAAGAGATTTCCAAAGAATGTTCTCGTTAAAACAACTCACTCATATGCATACGGTAATGTTGTTAGGAAATATGGATACACCGTAAGACAGACAAACTACAAAGCAACTGAAATTATAGAGTTGTTTAAATTAAATAACATAAATGCATCATATGAATTTGCTCAAAAGATACTGTTTATGTTTGAACTGTATTGTAATTCAGCAGCAGAACATATTTCCCACTTTGCATCAAAGGGCAATACCGAAGTTACAGAATATGCCGAAAAATTGTTTGAAAAAATGAAAAAGGGCGAAATAGAGATTACCCACTCTTTTTATCTCAAGAAATTTCAATTAGATTTATTAAGAGGCGAAGCATATATAAAAAGATACGATATCGCTTTGCTTGATGAAGCTCAGGATACAAATGATGTAACTTTATCTATATTCTATCTTTTAAATTCTACCCAAAAAGTAGTCGTAGGCGACAGACATCAACAAATTT
>JALUWO010000306.1 GCA_027019405.1 Candidatus Altimarinota bacterium
ATTTATACTTATATACAATTGAACCATAATAAGAACCATTAACATTTACAGCACATGTCTGTTGATAACAATTACTCTCTACACTTACACTTTTTTCATTACTGGTACTTGAACTATCATCTGAACTATCATCTGAACTTCTCTGCTCTTTTGGTGCGAGTTTTAAGTTTTTACCACTACTGCTTTTTCCATTTTTATCTATTTTTATTAAATATACATCGTATCCACCATTACCAAAAGATTCTGTATCTCCAGCCACAATAAAACCACCATCTTTTGTTGGAGTTATTGCATATGCTTCATCCTCATCACTTCCCCCAAAAGTTTTTTGCCAAATTTTATTACCATTTTTATCTATTTTTATTAAATATACATCGCCTTCACCATTACCAAAAGAATATGTATTTCCAGCCACAATAAAACCACCATCTTTTGTTGGAGTTATTGCTTTTGCATCATCCTCATCACTTCCCCCAAAAGTTTTTTGCCAAATTTTATTACCATTTTTATCTATTTTTATTAAATATACATCGTATTTACCATTACCAAAAGAGTTTGTGTTTCCAGCCACAATAAAACCACCATCTTTTGTTGGAGTTATTGCATTTGCTCTATTATAACTACTTCCCCCAAAAGTTTTTTGCCAAATTTTATTACCATTTTTATCTATTTTTATTAAATATACATCGCCTTCACCATTACCAAAAGATTCTGTGTATCCAGCCACAATAAAACCACCATCTTTTGTTGGAGTTATTGCATATGCATAATCAAAATCACTTCCCCCAAAAGTTTTTTGCCAAATTTTATTACCATTTTTATCTATTTTTATTAAATATACATCGCTTTCACCATTACCAAAAGAATATGTATTTCCAGCCACAATAAAACCACCATCTTTTGTTGGAGTTATTGCATCTGCATAATCAAAATCACTTCCCCCAAAAGTTTTTTGCCAAATTTTATTACCATTTTTATCTATTTTTATTAAATATACATCGCTTTCACCATTACCAAAAGATTTTGTATCTCCAGCCACAATAAAACCACCATCTTTTGTTGGAGTTATTGCTTCTGCTTCATCATCATCACTTCCCCCAAAAGTTTTTTGCCAAATTTTATTACCATTTTTATCTATTTTTATTAAATATACATCGCTTTTACCATTACCAAAAGATTCTGTGTATCCAGCCACAATAAAACCACCATCTTTTGTTGGAGTTATTGCATATGCTTTATCATCATCACTTCCCCCAAAAGTTTTTTGCCATTTAGAAGTCATAGCATTACTAACCAATCCAAATAAAACTACCAAAACAAAAATTAATTTTTTCATTTCTTTCCTTTCGCTGCTTTTTATTGACATATTTTATCATTTTTGTGTCCTATTTCTTGTATTAATGAAAAATTAAATTAATTGTTTATTAATAATATTACTCAACTTTCGCACATACATCCCAATAAATCCACAAACTTAAGTTGAGTATTAAAGCCCATAAATAGGCACTTTTAGATATAATTATGTTCCACAACATCATTATA
>JALUWO010000307.1 GCA_027019405.1 Candidatus Altimarinota bacterium
CATAGCTCAATATGTTTGTTGATCTTTTCATATACATGTTGTACAATAATCTTTTGTAATTTTACCAAAATAGTAATATATTTTAAGTCCCATATCTTCTCATCATTTTTTACTAACATTAGATACATAACTATTATCAAAGAAATTATATCAAGCATTTCAAAGACCATTATACTTACTATAAATAATCCCTAATTGATATGAATTTAACAAATTACCTAACATACTAGGTGATATTTTTAGATCATTAGCCATAGAAATTAGAACTTTTTGGTAATCATATTGTTTTCAATCTATTATAACAGGAAAATTTAAACTTGGAGCTGATAAATCTGCTAATACTTTATTTTTACTATTTATATAATTAAGATATCAAACAAATATTGCATCTAAATATTTTTTGTAATCTTTTCAATATACCTTTTTAATTAATTGATTTACACTCCATCTTTTAGCATATCAATTTTTCATATTATAAACTATAGGACTACCATTTTTATATCAATTAATTTTATTATAGACAAATCAAATAAAATCACCATATTGAAACGGATACCGTAGGTTAGCAAACACATTTGTATCTTCTGATTTACCAGCACAAAATTGTTGATATTTATTTATCCATTGTTGAGCAGAAAATCAATCTTTTCAATTTAACATTTTTGCTTTATTAGCCCGAAAATTAATATTTCAACAAGTACAAGTATAATTTTGTTTATTCTGGTATGTACATAATTTATATACACCATGACAATATTGAGGTGGAGTAAAATATACTTTCCTTCATAAACCTAATACAATACTATTAGGATTTATTATCTGTCAACATACATTAGATGCAGTTATTTGGAAATTACCATATCAATTTTTAGGATTATTAACCTTAGCCCGTCAATACTCTCTTGTAGTAATTCAAGGAAGTACCCAGTTTCTTATATAATTTGTTTTATTCCAAATTTTTTCAGCTTGTTCTTTATTATTTACAGGAACTACTGACATTAAATAATTATGTATAGCATTAATTTCTTCTCAAACAGGCACTTTATTTCATACATCTATACTAATTGTAATATTTTTAACCAAATCTTCTATTTGTTTATTTACAATAATTTTTTTATAAACTCATATTATTGGAAGAAATAAATCATTTTTTATTTTTTCTTTTTGTTGTTTTGTTAGTACAATTTTATCATCAGCATATACATTATTTTGCCAGAAAAATGATAATCAAAAAAATATTATAGTTATAAAACTTAATGCCTTAGATATTTTATATTTACAGAAATTATTATTGATTATCATGGTAATTCATTTATAAAATAACTTGTGAGATATAATACTATTAAGTATAACTTTAAAAACTGAAGTTTCAATAGTTATTAACTAAATTATAATTATTCTTTTATAGTTCATATTTAATTTAATTTACATACTATAAAAAATAAAATGCAAATACAAAATCAAGCACAACTTGCATTATTATGACATATTAAAAAAAAAGCAAAAAATATCTTTGAGAAGTTTTTATGATGAACTATGTA
>JALUWO010000308.1 GCA_027019405.1 Candidatus Altimarinota bacterium
TAAATAAAATAATTATGTTTCTAAAAGTAAGCAAGTTAGCATTTAATAAAGTATCTAAGGAAAGGTTGTTAAAATGAATTAGTGAGAATATTGAGGACATCGAAGATACAACAGATGAAAATGTTTATAACTGAAAAATGATTAAAGTAGATAAAGTATGAGATGTATATTTTAAATCTTTTGATTGAAATAAAACAAAAAAAATAAAAGTAAATTTAGTTATTACACCAAAATGATATAGTCTTGAAAAAATTTGAAGTACAATGCAACAAATAGTTATTTTTTATAAATTTGTATGAAATGACTTAATACATTTTGATACAAAGTTTAAAGCATATTTTAAGAATGTCCATTTTCCAACAATGCAAGAATTGTTTTCTGCAATGGAAGATGTTATCATAAGTTCTAAAACAGAAGAAACAGATAACTGAATAAAAGTGTTATTTCATACTTGATATAATGATTATAATTCTTGAGATGTTGTATATTTAAGTAAGGATAATTATGATGAAATAAGAAATCTGTGAGAATTTGTAGTTAAGTATAAAAATTTTGAAAGATTATGTAAGAAAGTAAAATGAAAAAAACTTGATGAAGATAACGAAAATTGTAACAATACAGATAATCTAAAAATAATTTTTTATTCAAATCTTGAAGATTATACAGTGTGAGATATTGAATGTATAGTATTAGAAGAATTTGATAAATTAAGGGAAGAAGATGTTTGTATGGAACTTGAGAAGTTTAAATATTTTTGTATGGGTGAGAATAAGGATGATATAAAACAAGAAAAAGAAATTAAATTTCTTCCACTTGAAACAAACAGAAAAAATAAGACAACAGGAAAATTAATTGGATTATCTCATTGATTTGAATGAGCAGAAGTTAAATTTAAAGATTGAAGTATTTGAATTTATGTATTATTTAAAAATGATAATTGAGATATTGTTTGAGATGTAATATGAGTATATAATCATAATAATAATAATCTAACTAAAGAAGATATTTTAAAAGATTTTGAAGAACAAGTTTATAAAAATTATAAAAAAAAAGAAACTAAAGATATAAAATTAAACAATAGAAAACAATCTTTCACAGTTATAGTATGAGGAAAGAAAATTAAGACAAAAGAAGGTGATATATATGATATTCAAAAAGTACAAAAAGAATGAACTAAAAGAACATTCTTTAGAATTAGATTAAATTGAGATAAAGTTATAACAAAGACTTTGTTTGCTAGATTATATGATGCTGAAAATTTTGTTAATAAATATATTGAATTTAAAACCAACCTAAGAAAAGATATTCCAGAAATATATGATAAAATAAAGGAACACTTTTCAAAAAGTGATGATACAATAGGCATATATGAGGAAAGACCTTGAAAAGAAATAGTATTTGTATTTAATTTTCATAAACAAAACATGGATTATCCTCCTTTATCCTTAAATTATTTAAATAATCCAATTATATGACCTGCTAGATGATAAATAACATATTTTTGATACTTTTAAACCAA
>JALUWO010000309.1 GCA_027019405.1 Candidatus Altimarinota bacterium
CAGATCAATCAAGAAAATATTCTAGAAAATTTTGATAAAATAATTTTTTGAGTAACTTGTCATAAAATAGGTAGGTGTAATAAAAATTTATCAAATAAATATTGTCATGTTGGTGTTTTTGTCCAAATTTTTATTCATATAACAATTGAAACTAATCATAAAATAAGCAATAACCAATTATGGACAAATAAATCTGAAATAGAGATTAATAATTGAGTAGAAGCAGGAAGAGAAGATTTATCATCAAATATATCTAAAAGTTTAGGTACAACCATAGTCATCATAACAAATACTACACCAATAACTACAAGTATAATAAAAGCTGGGTAAGTCAAAGCTGATTTTAATTTTCCTGTCATTGATGCTACTTTTTCAACTTGAATAGCTAAATCATTTAAAGCTACATTTAACTTTCAAGTTTTTTCTCAAGACTTTACTATTCAGATTTCTGCTTTTGAAAAAGAATTAGGATACATGGCTAAACATTCTGATAAAGTCCTTCATTCTTTTAATTCTTCACCAAAAACTCACAAAACTTTTTTAAATGCAGGATTTTTTTCTTGAGATTCAAGTACTCAAATAGATCTAACTAAACTCATTCAAGCATTTACCATTGTTGCTAACAACCTATAAAAAACTACTTTTTCAGAAGTTTTTATTTTTTGTAAAGACAATAAATAATCATTTATTGAATCTAAAAATCATATATTTTTTTTCTTTTCTTTCATAATGAAAATATTATTTTTTTATTATTTTTTATTCTCCTTGTGTTTTTGATACTCTATAAACTTCTTCTAAAGAAGTTTCTCAATTTAAAGCTTTCATGATTCAATCTTGTTCTAAACTTATCATTCAATCTTTTATTGCTTGAATATTTATAGAAAAAGCTGAATCTCAATTTAAAATCATTTTTTTAACTCAAGGAGTAATTTCAAGTACTTCATATATACCAACCCTTCACTTATATCAAATATTATCACATTTGTCACATCAAACTGGTTTATAAAAAAATGGATTTTTTAATTTATCTCAAACTCTATTTTTTAATTCTTCTTTTGATGTAGCTGAAATAGCTCTTTTTACATTTTTTAATGTTTCACTACCTATTTGAGATAAACTTATTTTTTGCTTACAATATGGACACAATCTTTTTACTAATCTCTGAGCAATGATAATATTAAAAGATGCTGGAATCAAAAATGGTTTTACTCACATATTGACAACTCTTGTTATTGTTTCTGCTGCTGAATTTGTATGTATTGTAGACAACACTAAATGTCATGTCAAAGATGCCTCAATTGCAATGTCTACTGTTTCCTTATCTCTCATTTCTCATACCATTATAATATCTGGATCTTGTCTAAGAGCAGTTCTTAATCAATATGCAAAAGTATAACCTATATCTGGTTTTACCTGAGATTGATTAATTCAATCAACTTGGTTTTCTACAGGATCTTCAAGTGTCATAATATTTACATCTTCTTTATTCAACATAACTAAACCAGAATACAATGTTGTAGATTTACCAGATCAAGTTGGTCAAGAAGTTAAGATTATACCATTTGGTAAATTAATAGCCTTTCTTATTAAATCACCATTTTGTCATTCTATACCTAAATCTTTAAATTCAGGTATTTTCTTAGATTTATCAACAATTCTCATAACTATTTTTTCTCAATGAACTGTTGGTAGAGTAGAGACTCTCAGATCAAGTGATTTTTTTTCAATAGTTTTTGAAATCCTACCATCTTGGGGTTTTCTTGATTCATCTATCTTTAAATCTGCTAAAATTTTAAATCTAGCAATAACTCATTGATGTAAAAAATTTTGATATTCCAATATTTCTCTAAGCTCTCAGTCTACTCTATATCTAAGTCTGACATATTTACTAAGAGGCTCTAAATGTATATCTGAAGCTCAGATTAATACAGCTGCTAATATAGTATAATCACAAATTTTTTGTATATCATCTCATTTATATACTAAATTTTTCAGTTCATTTAATACTTCTTTATAATCCATCTTATAACATTATATAAATTAATTTTATTATTTTTCAAATGAATCTAGTTTCTTACTAATAATCTCAAATATAGACTTATAACTACTAACTTTATTATAATTTTTTAATAAATCCTTATTAAGTTGTGTATTTTTTATTATTGATAATATATCTTTAGATATTCATTTTAAATATGTATCTATCTCATTTAATTGTCTTAATTTTAATTGATCTTTTTTATTTTTAATTAATAACTTAGCTAATCTTTGTTTTAAATATAAATAATTTGTTGTTTGTAATTTTTTAAGTTCAGTTTTATTATTTGTATTTTTTATACTTGATAATGTATTTAAGATTGTTTCTTTTATCTTATAATTTGGAAGTCATTGTACATAAAATAATAAATTTGTATCTAATTTAAAATCTTGATTCTTTTGATAAGTAGTCTTTAAAACATCAATTAAACTTTTATTTTTATTTTCAGCATTTACTGAAGGAGAACTATCAATATATTTATCCATTTCTATAGATGATAATTCCATAAATTGTGATGAATTCATTATTTTTAAGGTATATTCTCAAGTTTTTTTATTAAATTCCTTAACAACATATCATTTTTTATATATTTCTTGTAAAAAATTTATTATATCTTTTTTCTTTCATTCTATACTCAATGGAAGTTTTATAACATATATATCTGATCATAAATCTGAATTCATATTATGTGTATTACTATACTCTTTTACTTTTTTTATGTCTTTTATTCATATTGGACTTTCTGTAGTTAAGTTATATTTATATAACAAATCTTCAATATTATTAATAAATTTAAAATCACTCATTTGTCATTCATCAACTCCTCAATTCTCAGTATATATAGGTAATATACTTAAAATTTCTTTTTGTTTTTTATCATACTTATCCTTTAACTCACCTTTTAATTGTTCATCAAGATTATTTAAAAAATCCTTATAAAGTTTATTTTTTTCTCATGTTCAACTTGTTGAATTTATAAAATATTTATTATAAAAATCAGGTGAAATTTTTAATAAAATTTTCTTTTGATAAGTAGTTGTATCTGGTGAATGCATAGATTTAAAATCTTTATAACTAAGTCATCTTTGTACCAAAAGATTATAAGATACTTTTAATTTTCATAAAACTGTTTTTTCATCTTCTATAGAAAAAATAGATGGAACAAAATAAAATATAACTAAGGATATTAATACAGTAGCAATAATTATATTAATTATTAATCAAAGTATAATTGCATTTTTATTTCTCATTTTTTATATTAATTATTATTTAAATTTAATTCTTTTTTTACTAATTCAATACTAAATGGTGTTTTATATGAATAACTTCACTCACCAGCAATAGATTGAATTTTAAAAACTTTTTGTTTATGTATTAATGAAAAATCATTTTGTTTTTCTAGAAAATTTAAAAAACTACTTGCTATTGATATAGATGTTCATCATCTTAAATCATTAACTGATTTTCATCAATTAAATCAAGGAATTGTTCTATCCCATAATGAAGAATATGCAAAACAATTAGCTGTCAATTTAGAATTTGTTACTTCAACATTATTACATTGAATTTTTAACCTATCATTTCATAAAAAATTATTTTTTATTCTATCAAAATCTTCTAATAATTTTAATGGATTCTTTTTATTTTGTGATTTATCCAATAAAAAAACAACCTCTTTAGAATTTATAAAATCCTTCATAGTATAATAATCTGTTACAACTTTTAATAAATGTGAATAAATAATATTTTTTTTCTGATTAAATGATGATTCATACACTTCTTCTGCAAGTTTTATAGATGGACATCATGAAATAGATCAAGATAATGAATTTACATCATCATAAGTTACATTATCTCATAAAAAAACAGAACAAATAGGATTAAATAATTCATAAGATTTATCAGATTTTTGGATATCAATATAAAAATAAATGACAATAATAGATAAAAATACAATAATATTTAAAATTTTTAATATACTACTTATCAATTTTAAATAATACAATGAATCTTTTTGTATCTCATTTTGTTTCTTATCTATATCTTTTTCCATATCTAAATCATTCTCAAAATCTTCAAATATATTTGATACAGAAAAATCTTCATTTTCTGATGAAGAATTAACATCTGTCTTTGTATTTTCTAAATTTTCTTTATTTGTCATAGTTAAAACTATTTAAAAATTATTATATCAATATAATATCATATTATTAAGCTAAAAACAAAAAAATAAAACTTTACATTTTATTTTTTTTGTTTTATATATGTCTTTAATATACTAAAAAAGTCATTACTACTAGATTGTTTATAATTTATACTACTTGGAAATGCTGAAAAAATATATTTTCACCAATTAGTTGAATATATTCTATCATCTAAAAAAACAACAACTCATGTATCTTTTTTTGTTCTAATTAATCTTCAAAATCCTTGTTTTAATTTTAAAATAGCTTTAGGCATTGAATATTGTTGAAAAGAATTATCAAATAATTGACTTCTTGCTTGAAAAATAGGATCATTTGGTACCATAAAAGGTATTTTATGAATAATTAAGTATCTTAAATCATTTCAAGGAATATCAATTCATTCCCAAAAAGTATCAGTTCATAAAATAATAGATTTATTTGATTCTTTTTTAAAAGAATCTATCATTTTATATTTTCATCAAGTAATTCATTGAGCATATAAATTTATATTTTTCTTTTTTAATATATTATTTATTCTTAAAAAAGTTTCTTTAATCATATAAAATGATGTAAATAAAACTAAAGTTTGTCATTTAACTATAAGTAAAAACTTTTTTAAAAAATCAATTACATCATCTTGATTATATTTTATATGTCATAAATCATTTGGTATAAAAAGTAATGATTGTCTACTATAATCAAAATCAGAATCTAATTCATAAAATTTAAATCCATCTAAATCAAGAATATCCTTTATATAATCAAAACTATTTAATGTTTTTAAAGTTGCACTTGTCAAAATACAACTGTCTAACTTTGTCCATAATCTATCTTTTAAATATTTTCATGGATTCAAAACAGTATAATCTATATAAAATTTATTAGTATTATTATTTAAAATAATAATAGAATCTTTTACTTTATCTTTATCTAAAAGTATATTTAATATTAAATCTAAATTATCTAAAAATAACATATATTTATTTAACTCAATAAATATTTCATCTGGAAGAATAGATAAAGAGTCTTTAATATTTAAAATTTTAGACAATATAGACAATATAATTGTTTTTATATCAATATCTCAAATATAATCTTGATAAAAATCTTGCTTTAATAAAGTATTTTTATGTTTTTCTCCTGACTTTATTTTAGTATTTAAATAATCATTATAAATAGAAAATAAATTATCTAAATCAAATAAAATATTTTCACAATTAATATTAAATGATTCAATTTTTATATGATTTTTATTTAAAATAATATTTATTTTATCAAAAATATTATTTAAATCTATTATAGAAATAGTTTTTTTTAATGAATTTGTTACTATATCTTCAAGAGTATGTGATTCATCTAAAATTAGATTTTTTACTTTTCATAAAATAGAACCTTCTATATCTATATCTTGAAATAAAATATTATTATTTATAATAACAATATCTGATGTTTTGGCTTTTTTTCTTTGAATAACTAATGGTTCTCTATTTGAGTAAGGATTTTTATTTGAAAAAGTAAGTAAACTATCTGCATTTATATCATTTCTCATATAATATTCTCATGATATAAAATTTAATTCATCTAATTCAAAACTATTAGTTTTAAATAACCATAAAACTATTTTTCATAAAAAACTTGTTTTATTCTCATCAAAATAATCATTTTCATCAAAAAAATTTAAAAAATTATAAATTCAAAAATAATTTGATTTTCATTTTAATTTAGAATAACTAAAACTTATATCTAATTTTCTTTCCAAATAATCTAAATCTTTATAAAAGATTTGATCCTGTAGAGTTTTTGTTGAAGTTGATATAAAAACCTGTTCTCAAGTTTTTATAGAATAAATAATAGAAGGAATTAAATATGCAAATGTTTTTCAAACTCAAGTTGGTGCTTCAATAACTCATTTTAAATTATTATTTAAAGAATCTTTAATAATATCAGACATAATTATTTGATTATCTCTAATTTCAAGATCTTTTACATTGTCTATTATAGATTCAAAATTTATTTTATTATTATTCTGTTTATCTTTTATAATCCTTACCTTCTTCTCTATTTTTTTAAATAATCAAACAATATATTTTAAAAAAATAGTTTTGTCTATATTGTCTACATTAAATAAATAATTTTTATAAATATAATTAAATCAATTATCAAGTGATTTAGAAAAAATATATGATAAAAGTTCTTTTTGTTTTTTTTCTAAAGTATTTAATTTAGTTATTTGAAATTTAAATAATTCAATAGTTGATTTTGCATTATTAATAACTCCATTTAATCAATTATTAGTTAAATTATAATTATTAATTAATGCATCTAAATTTAATGAATGGTTTTCATAAAATAAAATATTAGCTAAAAAATATGTATCAATTAATATATTATTTTTTAAATTTATATTATTATTTAATAAAAATTTTATATCAAAAGAAATATTATGTCATAAAATTGGTAACTCTCATATGAAATCTATAATTTTATCTTTTAAATCATTTATTTCTGGTTTTAAATCAACATCTAAATTTGAAATATTTGTTAAATCAGTAATTAATTCAGGAATATCAATTCTTGGATTAACTAAACTAGAAAAAGTATCTATTATACTAAAATCTTTTTTATTAAATTTTATCATTACTATTTCAATAATTTTATCATTATTATAATCAAGTCATGTTGTTTTTATACTCAAGGATATTAACATTTTATAATAAAAATTAATTGAAATAAATAAAATCTATATTATAATAACAAAAATAAAGATAAAATAAATAAAAAATGAAAAAAATACTAATAACATTAATTATATGAATATATATATTTTGAAATATATGTTCATCTTTTTGATATTATTATCCTTCACATAATATTCAGATTAGTATACAAACAAAAAAAACAGCTATTTTATTAGAAAAACATGTATTAAAACTGGAAAAAGAAATACTATATTATCAAAAAAAATTAAATTTAATTAATGATGATAAAATAAATAATTGGATATATGATATAAAAAAAATCAAAAACTGACTTGATGCAATAAAATATGATAAAATTGACTGATTAAAAGCAAATATACTTATAAAAGCTATTATAAATAAATTAAAATCAATAAATATTCAATTAAAACCATATTTTAAAAAACAATTATTAAAGAATATAAAAAAAATAAATATTATTAAAAATAAAATAAATAAACAAATTAAAAACTTTAATAATAAACTACAACAAGCTATAATAAAAGTTGCAAAAAATATAAAAAGCAAAAAAAATATTACATCTAAAAATAAAGCAGTATTATTTCATTTAAATAATTTAAAAAAATATAGTATAAATTTAGATTTATTTAAAGATAAAAAATTTTATAGTATAAAAGAATTAAAAAATTTTTTGATAAATAATATAAAATGAATATCAACACAAATAAATCAAATAAAAAAATTATTATAAAAAATAGTTAAATATATTAATATATTTAACTATTTTTTATAATTCTATATTTCCCTTTTTACTCCTAATATATCAAATAAATTATCTATTTGCTTATTTGATAAATGTTTATATTCTCAAATATTTAATTTTCATAATTCTATATTTTCAATCCTAATTCTTTTTAATTTTTTTACTCTAGATCATACTTTTTCAACCATTCTTCTTATTTGTCTATTTTTTCATTCAGTTATTATTATAGAAAATTTTGATATAGATAATCTAGTTATAATTGCTTTTTTAGTTATAGATCCTAAAATAAATAATCATTTTCTCATTTTTTCTAATGCTTCATCTTTTATTGGTCAATATGTTTCAACAATATATTCTTTTTTATGATTATATCTAGGATGCATTAAATAATTTGCTAACCTTCAATCATTTGTAAGAAGAATTAATCAAGTAGTATCTTTATCTAATCTTCATATAGGAAAAACTCTTTGTTTTATATCTACTATGTCTAATATGTTTCTTTCATCATGTTGAGCACATGTTGTAACTATTCCCTTTGGTTTATTAAATTTATAATATACTAATTTTTTTTGATCTTGAATAATCTTATCTAATAATTCTACCTTGTCTATATTACTGTCTATAATCTGTCCAATATGTGCAATTTTTCAATTAACTTTAACTAATCATTTTTCAATATATTCTTCAGCTTTTCTTCTAGAACAAATTCAAGCTTGACTCATATATTTTTGTAATCTCATTTTTTCTCACATATATATTTATTAATTTTTAATTATTTTTACTTCATTTATTAAATCAATATTAAATTGATCTTTTATTTTTGTTTGAGCTAATTTTATAAGTTTCAATAAATCAGAGTAAGTAGCAGTTCAATCATTCATTAAAAAATTTGCATGTAATTCTGAAAAATATGCTCATCATATTTTATATCATTTTAATCAAACTTGTTCTATTAAATATCAAGCTGATTGTTCCCTATTTGGATTTTTAAAGAAACTTCAACAAGTATATCATGAAGGTTGTTTATTCTTTCTAAAATCAATATTATCAATATCTGAATGATACTTTTCTATTTTCTTTGATAAATCAAAATAAGCTTTTACTAAAAAATATTTATTTCAATTTTGTTTTAAAATAGAATTTCTATAAGAAAAACACATATCCTTTTTAGACAAAATAGACATATGTCCATTTTCTAAATTTATAACTTCTGCTTTTAGAAAATTATTTTCAGTTTCAAGTCAAAAACATCAAGCATTTCAATAAATAGCTCATCATATAGTTCATGGTAAACCAATAAATCTATGCCATAATTTTTGTCCATAATCTTTTTCTAAACTTTCTGCTATATCTGAAATTAATTCTTGAGAATAAGATTCTAATATTTTTATTTCTTTATCATATTTCCAACCACTTAAATTATTTTTTATAATAACTCAATTATATTCATCAAAAGCAAAAAGCATATTAGTCCCCGCTCATATAAATAAGATTTTTAACTTATTTTTATTTGCAAAACTATTTATTTCTTTTAATTTAGATAAATCATTATTAGTATTTATCTCAAAATAATATTTTGTATTAGCTTTTGTATGAAAATTTGATAGGGAAGTAATATCTTTATTTTTTTGTAAATATTTCAACATATAAAATTATTTATCTAAATATTTTCTAATTGCCTCTGCTGTATAACTAATTTTATTATCTTTGACTTCTTGTATTGTTCAACTTGCAATTAATTGTCCACCATTATCTCCTCATGTTAGTCATATATCAATAATATAATCTGAATTAATTATCACATCCATATTATGTTCAATTACTAAAACTGTATTTCATTTGTCTACTAAAGAATGTAATATTGACAATAATTTGTCTACATCTTGAAAATGTAATCCAGTAGTTGGTTCATCTAATATATAAAAAGTTTTTCAAGTAGATCTTTTAGACAATTCAGTAGACAATTTAATTCTTTGTGATTCTCAACCAGAAAGGGTAGTACTAGCTTGTCATAATTTTATATATCATAATCATACATCTTTTATAGTTTTTAATATTCTAATAATTTTAGGGTGATTTGAGAAAAAATCTAAAGCTTCAGATACTGTCATATCTAAAACATCTGAAATTGTTTTTCATTTATATTTTATCTGTAAAGTCTCTCTATTATATCTCTTTCATAAACATACCTCACATTCTACATATACTGGAGGTAAAAAATGCATTTCAACTTTTTTAACACCATCTCAATCACAAGATTCACATCTTCAAGACTTTGTATTAAATGAAAATCTTCAAGGTCAATATCATCTAATTTGAGCTTCCTGAGTCATAGAAAAAACTTCTCTAATATATGTAAAAACTCAAGTATATGTTGCAGGATTTGATCTAGGAGTTTTTCAAATAGGGGATTGATCTATTATAACAACTTTGTCTAAATTTTTAAGTCAAGTTATTTTATCAACTCTACCAACTTTTTGCTTAGCTCTATTTAAATTATTTTGTAAATATTTTGCCAATATAGAATTTACTAAACTTGATTTTCAGCTTCATGAAACTCAAGTAACAGTTATAAAATTTTTTAATGGTATAGTTACATCTATATTTTTTAAGTTATGTTCTTTTGCTCAATATATATTTAAAACCTCTCATTTTTTTAATAATTCATCTAAAGATTCTCTTTTTTTTCTTTTTACTATTCTATCTAACTTTAATTCTTTACTATTCTCTAAATATGGACCTGTTACAGATTTATCATTTTTAATAATATCATCTAAACTTCATTGTGCAATAATATTTCAACCTTCAACTCATGCTCAAGGTCAAACATCTAGTATATAATCAGCATGATGCATTATATCTTCATCATGTTCAACAATAATTAATGTATTTCAAATATCTTTTAATGCCTTTAAATTATTAATAAGCATATCATTATCTCTAGGATGAAGTCAAATAGATGGTTCATCTAATATATAAATTATTCATTCTAATTTTGTTCATATTTGTGTTGCCAATCTTATTCTTTGAGATTCTCATCAAGATAAAGTTCAAGATTTTCTAGAAATAGTTATATAATTTAATCATACTCAAGCTAAAAATTCTAATCTTTCAATTGCATTGGATAAAGGTTTTGATATTAATTCTTTATTACTTTTGGATAATTTCAATCATTTTAAAAAATCTAAAGCTTTATCAACTGATAAATCTGATAATTCTCAAATATTTAATCAATTTAAATAAACAGATAAACTTTCTTCTTTTAGTCTATATCAATTACATTTAGGACAATCTATTTCTGTAATAAAATCATCATAATTTCATTTTTCATTTCATCAATCATAATATCTTCTTTCTAATGTATTTATAACTCATTCAAATCTTGAACTATAAGTTTTTGTTTCATTATAATCATTTTTATAATGTATATCATATTTTTTATCTCATGTTCAATATAAAATTAAATCTTTTTCTTTTTTTGATAATTCTTTATATGCTATATTCAAATTTAAATTATAATCTTTTGCTATTTCTTTTAAAAAAGCAAAAAAGTAATTACCTCAAAATCAAGGAGCAATTACTGCTCATTCAAGTAAACTTAAATTTTGATTAATTATATTTTCTTCTAAAAATACCATTTTTTGTCAAAGACCATGACAACTTGGACAAGCTCAATTATGACTATTAAAGGAAAAACTAGATATAGTCAATTTTTCAGGAATATGTCAACAATTGGAACATACAAATATATTTGAAAATTTATAAGTTTTATCTTCAAGTATTTCTATATCTACTAATCAATGTCATATTTTAAAAGCTAAAGATAAACTATCTTTTAACCTTTTTGTATCTGATGAATTTAAATCATTATAATCACTTATAATTAATCTGTCTATAATAATGTCTATATTGTCTATATTATTTCATTCTAAATCACTAGTAAATTCTGAATTTATAGTAAAAACTGTATTATTGATTGAAAATCTTATAAATCATAATCATAAGACTTCATTTTTAATTTTATCAAAAATATTTTTATCTAATATCTTTCATATAAATTCATCTCATATAATAGGTGATTTAATTAAAAACTTTTTTCATTTTTCTTGATTAGATAAAAAATCTATAAGCTCATTTAATGAATCTTTTTTTACTATTGATCAACATTTAATACATTTCCTTTCAGCTACATTTAAATATAATAACTTATAATAATCATAAATTTCTGTAATTGTTCAAACTGTTGATCTTGGATTTTTAGAAGTAGTTTTTTGTTCAATAGCAATAGTAGGAGACAATCACTTTATTTCATCAACAATAGCTTCTTCTTTTAATCATCAAATAAACATCCTAGCATAAGAACTAAGACTTTCTAAATATTTTTGTTGTCAAATACTATAAATTGTATTAAAAGCAAGAGAAGATTTTCAACTTCCTGACAATCATGTAATAACAGTTATTTTATTTTTTGGAATTTTTACACTTACATTTTTTAAATTATGTGTTCTTGCTCAAATTACTTCTAAAAATTTTGACATATAAAAAAACTTAATAATATTAAGCTTTAATTATATTGATTTTTAAAAATTTACAAGATTTTAGGATTTAAGTATTCTAAAATAATAAGTTTTTTAATTTTATCTAATTCATAGTTAAATTCTTTATTTATATTTCATAATAATTTCCATTTTTTAGTTTTTTTATCTTGAATAAAAATATTTTTATCCAAAATAACATGTTCAACTCTTTTTAATTTATCATCATCACTAAAATCTCAAGTTATCATATCTGAAATTTTATAAGTAAAATGTAATTTATAACTATTTTTTCTAAATCATCATATATATAAATAAATATATGCTTCTGATTCATTTATGTATTTATCACTTACTTTATAAATGAAAATATTATTATTATTTATATTTCAAATTTTAACTTTATCTCAGCTACATTTTTCATCATCTATTCAATGATTTAATAATATATCATCTACATAATTTTTTAATAATTCATCTTCAGAACAATAATCTTTAAAACTAGGAACATCTTTTCTATTTTTTATTTGTTCTTTTAAATATTCCATAATAAAATATCTATTATATAATTATATTATGTATATCTTACTATATTTTTTTCATTTTAACAATTTTAATATCAAGAAGCAATTGTTATTACAATAATTTTTTTAGGATTATATTCTTTTAAAAGTTTAGAAATTTCATTAACTGTAGTTCAAGTAGATATTATATCATCAACCAAAATAATTATTTTATTGTCTATAATGTCTACTTTATTTTTATTTATTTTAAAGGAATTATTTAAATTTTTTAATCTATTTTCTTTTTTTAGTTTTGATTGTTGTCTAGTATTTTTTATCTTTTTTATTATATTTTTTTCAAATTTAAATCAAAAATCCAAAGCAATATATTTTGCCAAAACTTCAGAATGATTATATCATCTTTTTAGTTTTCTAAAAAAATTCATTGGAGCAGGAATAACTATAAAATCTTGCTTTTTAAATGTTTTTAATTCATCTGGCATATGTTTTATCATTTTTTCTATTAAAAGCTCTCAAAAATCCTCTGCAATATCTTTTTTATTATAAAACTTAAAATCCTTTACTAATTTTTTTATTAATTTTATTTTATAATGAGTTAAAATTATTGTTTTATCATAAAATATACTCCTCTCTGCCTTTCAGGAATCCCCCCTTTGAAGGGGAGAATAATTTTTACAAGAATCATGAACTTCAAAATTTTTTGAGTATTTTTTACAAACATAACAAATCTCATCAAAAAAATAATGCTTCTCAATCTTCTCAAAACAATCTTCACACAAAAAATGTCATTCTTTTCCACAAGAATAACATTTTTTAGGAGCAATTATGTCTTTTATGAATTTAAACATTATATATTTGTTAATAAAAAACTTTTATGATAAAATATTATTACAAATAGTAAGAGTCCATCTTTCTATAAAAAAATAAAAATGGTGGACTATGCTATTTGTATAGTCTACTTTGTCTAGGAGGACAAAATGTTACAACAAAACAAAAAATTAGCTTTGTTTTTTGCATTCCTAAGTGGAATAAGCACTTTTGTAGGAATTATTCCTACTTATAAAACTCCTAATTTTCTAGGCCTAGCAGTTGTTTTTGCTATCTCAGCAATAATCATTGCCATACCTGATAATAAAGAGTAGACCATTATATGCCACCTGAAATGGTGGCCTTTCTTTTTGCTTAAAATATTAATCTAAACTTTCCAAAATACTACTCACACTATCTACTCAAAAACCAGTCATTCATTTATTAGCAAGTCAATATGGTTCAAATGAATTTATAGCAGTTCAAGCAATATCTACATGAGTATAATCTTCATTATTCATTAAAAAATTTGATAAAAATGCTGCTCACATAGTAGAACCTGCATAAACTCATCTATTTAGATTTTCTAAATCTGCTATTTCAGATTTTGTTTTTTCTATAAAATAATTATCAAAAGGTAATTTATTATATTTTTCAAAATTTTCTTCACTATATTTTAAAAATTTCTTTATTAATTTCTTATCTGTTCACATAATTCAAGCATATCTAAAACCTAAAGCAACCATACAAGCTCATGTTAAAGTTGCTATAGTTATTATTTTAGTAGTTTTATAATTTTTTGAAATATAAGAAACTCAATCTGCCAAAACAAGTCTTCATTCTGCATCTGTATGAATAACATCAACTGTTTTTCAAGAATATGATTTTAAAATATCACTTGGTTTATATGCTTCTCAAGAAATATGATTTTCAGCTAAAACTAAACAAGCAACTATATTTACTTTTAGATCTTTTTTATCTAACTGCTTCATAATAGAAAAAACATTTGCAGCTCAGCACATATCTCATTTCATTTCATACATTGAAGTTCATGGTTTTACTTGAATTCAACCAGTATCAAAAGTAACTCATTTTCACACTAATCAAATAGTAGGATATTTTTTATTTATAATTTTTTCTAAAATAACAACTTTAGGTTTATGAATAGATCCTTTTCATACAGCTTCAATTAAACCTAATCCTAACTTTTGAATTTTTTTATAATCAAGGATTTTTACTTTTATATTTTTAAATTTTGTCTTTTTTACAATATCTGCAAAACTTTCTGGATAAAGTTCATTTGCTGGCATAGTTCATAAATCTCTTGCAAATACTATATTATCTAAAGTTTTTTTTCTATTTTCCAATTTTTTTATTAAATAATCTATATCTGATTTTTTTTCTGATTTAGCTGATAATTTTACAGTATTTTTATTTCAGTTTTGATTTGTTAATAATACTTTTATTTTATCTTTTTTACTTTCTTCTGTTTTATATTTAGTAAATTTATATCTTGATAAAATAGATAAATCTAATAAATCTAACAAACTTTTATCATTATTTGAACAAATTGTTAAATTATTTTGTTTAAAATCTCTAAATATATTTGAAGCAAAATAAACTAAATCTTGTTTAGAATCATCTAAATAAAATATAACTATAAGTTTTTCAAATATATTGTCTCATAGAAAAAAATCTAGAGAATTATTTTTTCATTCCTTAAAAACTTGTTTTATTTTAGATAAAATATTTGGATTTAATTCTAATCATTCTATATTTAATTCCTCTAAAATCTTTATATCTGATTTTTTTTCTATTAAATAAAATAAATTTGATTGTTTTATTTTATTTATATTTTTTTCTATTTTTAACATTTTTATTTTAATTTAAAATTTAATTGTCTAAGTTTAAAATAACTTCAAAAAGCTATCATTGAACATATTAATAATATAATACCTAAAGTTAATAAATCAAAGCTAAAAGCATAAAAATAGTAGACAATAACAAAAAAACTTATCAAATAAGAAATTGTATATAAAAAATAATAATCAAATTCATATTTAAAATCATAAAAATAACTATAAATTATTATTTCTCATGCTAAAGCAAATCATAATCATAAAAATATAAATCAACTATCAAGTAAAAATAATTGTTTAAAATAAAAATAAAAAACTAAAAATAAAAACAAAATAATTGAATATAAATATGATACATAATTTTGATATTTATAGTGAATTAAAAAATTAAAAATACTTATATATATCAAATTTAATATTGAAAATATTATAAAAGTATTATGTAAAATTAAATAAATTGAAGATATTCAAGAGATATAAGATATTATAATAGAAATAGCATTTAAAATATATTTACTATTTTTAAAAAAGTTAATTTTTGTAATAAAATAATAAATAAATGTAAATAAAAATGTTGAAGATAAAAGAATTGAAATTCAAAGTTTTATATTTTCTCTAAAAAGATAATAACTTAAAAACAATAAACAATATATAAAAAAATTTGATACAATAGCTATATCACTTTTTTTATTTTTTGATAAAAACCTATCATTATAAAAAGTAAGTAAAAAGAATATAAATATTAAAATTGAATTAATTATATCTATCTTTGTTAAAAAAAATCAAATATTAAAATAAGTTAATATAAAAAATATAATATAATAAAAAGAAAACAATATAGTATTTATTTTTATAAAATCTCTAAATAATAAAAAATTTTTTCTAGTTAAAAATAAAAATAATACTATAAAATTTAAAGTTAAAACAAAATAAGAAAAATTATTATATCAAAAATATTTTAAAATAAAATAAAAAGCACTATATGCAAATATCAATCATATATAATATAAATACTGTCTAAAAAAATTTTGAATTATATCTGTAATATAAGCCAAATTAATACTTTTTATTTTTTTATTTTCATCCTTATTATCAGTTTTTACAAATGTATTTGAATATAAAAAAAATGAAAAAAATCAAATAATAAAAAATATTATTGATTCTATTAATAAATTTCAACTTAAACTATTAAATATAATATTTCAATCAAAATTATAATTTAATATTTTTCATCAATTTGAATCTAAATAAAAAATATAAAAAATAAGTCAAAATATTATATTTACAAAAAATAGTAATATATTCATATAAATAAATATTAATTTTATTACAAATATAATATTAAAAAAAGCTTTTTTTTCAATAAAAAGCTTTTTTTAAAAGTTTATAAGTCAAAAAATAATTAAAATAAATACTAAAAATAAATTTATTATTAATGTAAATATTCATCTACTTAAATACATTGCTAAATAAATAAATATAAAGATTATAAAATAAAATACTCATCTATAATTAATACTATCAATTAAATATCATAAATTTAAAATATTATAATAACTTAAAAATAATGTTACTAAAAACAATAAACCATAGAAAAATATTACTAAAAATAAGTATCATCTAATATTTTTAAAAAATAATAATATTTTATCTATAAAATAATTATATCATCTCTTTATTTTTGTATAAGAAATTATATTTTTATCTATTTTAGATTTTAATAAAATTAAATTACTATTTATTAATCTTCTTTCAATTAATATTTTATCTTTCTTTTCTTTTAATTTACCAAAAGGAAAAATAAATACATATAAATTTTTTAAAATTTTTAAATTATTTTCATTTTTTTTATCTTTATATTTTTTTATTCAAAGTAAAGTATTTAAATAAAAACTTGATCTTTTATCAATTATTTTCTTTTTTTTCTTAAAAAATTCTTTAAAATTTTTTAGTTGATTTTTAAGTTTTTCTATTTTTAAATTAAACTGATATAAAAAATCTTGTTCTTTTGGAATAAATTTCTCTTTTGATCAAAGTTTTTTTAATAAAGCATTAGTCTGTTTTAAAAGTTTTTCTACAGATTCATCTTTTTTTTCCTCTAATAAAAATAATTCAATTTCTCATAATTTTAATAAAGCTAATTCTGAAACTTCTTTTATTTTACTTATATTTGTTGATGTTTTTAATAAAACTAAAGAATTATATATTTCTTTTAATTTTTGAACTTTTATTGGATCTAAATTTCAAAAATTTTTATTTTCAAAAATAATTTTAAATTTTTCAAGTACAAATTGTAATAATTTATAACTATTTTCTAATTCTTTTTTTAAGTAAAAACTATCTGTTTTAGTTTCATTATTTTCTATTTTTTCTTTATATTCTTCTGATTTAGTTTTTATTTTATTTTTTTTCTTTGAATTTATTTCATGAAATAAATTATATTGTTTAATAATTTTATCTAAAATTTTTTGTTTTTCCTCTTGAGATAAATTTTCATCATCTTGAAAATATAATTCTTTTACATCATATCAAAGTCAATCTTTTAATTTTAAATAAACTTTAAATAAATCATTTCATATAATTTTTCAGTTCTTTAATTTATCATCTTTTAATGCTTTAAAAATTATTTTTTTTCATTTTAAATTATCTAATTTTATTTCTTCAATACCTAAAACAGAGTATCACTGATTGTGTACTCTTTCTTTTGCTTCCAATTGAGAAGAAGCATTAAAGACCAATGAATATTTTTTTTGATCTTTTGAAACTGATACTTTATATTTAGGCATTTTTTCAGTTTTTTAAAATAAAATAATTAAGCTATTTTTGATAATTTATCTAAAATAATTTTTGATTTAGGATTAGAACTTTTTTCTAAAGATTCAATAAAAAAATTATTAATTTTTTTTATTGAATCTTTTTCTATTTCTGCTGTTCTTGTTAATGTAGTGTAAATTTTATTAATTTCTTTATTTTTTCATATTTCATAAGCTGAAATATAATTATCTAAATTTTTTTTAGATTTTTTATTTAATCAAATTAATAAATTTTCTAAATTTTCTTGTTTATTTTCTAAATTATTTTTTAATCAAATTGTTTTCATTTTTATATGTTATTAAATAAAAAATTAAAAGTATTTATATCTTTTTTCTTTTCTAAAGCTTCTTTTTTTCTAAGTCAATTAATTTCTGTAAAACTAGATTTTCTAATATCTTCAATTTCTTTTAGTTCAAGATTTTTTATATAATTAGACCAATTTTTATATAATTCTGTAATTTCTTTTTCATTTAAAATATCAATAGCTTGTAAATATAAACTTTTTTGTTCTTCTGAAATATTTAAATTCATAATCATAACTTGAGTCAATTTTTTCATTGAATCAGGCTTTTTTTGTTTTTTTAAGAAATCAAAAATCATATTTAAATAAATTATTTAATTATTATTAAATATAATATATCATATTTTTTATTATAAAACAAAAAAATAATTATTTATATGTTAATTATATATTATTATAAGTATATATGATATAATTTTAATTTAGTAATAATAATATAAAAAATGTTAAAATGTTAAAATGGCTTTATAAAAGCATTTATATTTTTATTATTTAAATACATTATTTTAAATAATAAAAATTATATTGAATATATAAGTATAAAAATAAAAATTAACATTTTTTTAACTATAAAAAATATTTTATATTGACTTGTTTTTTTTTGATTTTTTTTTACTCTCTTTATATAATTTTATTTTATAGATATAAACAATGATTGATAAAAAAAATAATAAAATAAGAAGTTTTTTAACTTTTTTTATTTTAATTTTAACATTTTTTTTACTAGGTGTGTTTTTTTCAGCATGAATAAAACAATATTTTGTTAAAAGCTTTGTTAAAAATTCTAATATAGTTAGTAATAATTTAGATTTAAGTGAATTTTATAAGGTATATAATTTATTAAAAAATAATTATTATAATATTGATTCAGTTGATAATAAAAAATTGGTTAATTGAGCAATAAAATGAATGATAAAATCTCTTTGAGATAAACATAGTGAATTTATGGATAGTCAAGAAACTAAAAAATTTAATGCAGTATTAGCTTGAGATTTTGAATGAATAGGTGCTGTTGTTGAAAAAACAGAAATATGAGTAAAAGTTGATAGACTTATAAAATGATCACCAGCTAAAAAAGCTTGAATAAAAAAAGATGATATTATTATAAAAGCAAATAATGTGAAACTTTGATGAATGGATTTGTTTGATGCTGTTAATAAAATAAAATGACCCTCTTGAACAAATGTTGATTTAGAAATATTAAGAGATTGAGAAAAAGATGTTTTAAATATAAAAGTTAAAAGAGAAAAAATAAAAATACCTTCAGTTGAAACAAAAACTTTTACATGAACATATAATGATATTTGATACATTGCTTTAAATATGTTTTGAGAAAATTCTTCAGAAGAATTTGAAAAAGCTTTAGATAAATTTAAAAAGAAAGATTGAATAATAATAGACTTAAGAGATAATTGATGATGATATTTACAATCTGCAGTTCAAATATTATCAAATTTTATTGAAAATTGAAAAACATTAGTAGAAACAAAATATAGAAATAGTTTAGAAAATAATAAGTATTTAAGTTTAAATTATGACAAACCATATAATTGAAAAATAGTTATTTTAATAAATTGAAATTCTGCATCAGCTTCAGAAATAACTTCATTATCATTAAAAGAAAATAAAAAAGCAATATTGGTTTGAGAAAAATCTTATTGAAAATGATCAGTTCAAGAGCCTTTTTCTTTGGATGATTGAAGTTTATTGAAATTAACAATTGCTAAATGGTTTGTTCCAAATCATAAAAATATAGATTGAATTTGAATAAAACCTGATGTAAAAGTAGATTTTACTAAAGATGATTTTAAAAATATTTTTGATAGACAACTTGATGTAGCAAAAAAAGTTTTAAAAGACTTTATAAATTTAGATAATATAAAAAAAGTAAAAGAAAAGTGGAGTAAATTAAAAAAAGAAAGATGAATAACAAATACTTGAACTATTTTAACATGAAGTTTAAATAAATAATTTTTAACATAAAAAAGCTAGATAATCTAGCTTTTTTTATTATTTAGACTATATTATAATTAATAATTTTTAATTAAATATTATGCTAAAAACAAATGACCCTATATTAGTTAACTTAATAGAAAAAGAAGCTAAAAGACAAGAAACTGAAATAGAATTAATTGCTTCAGAAAATTATGTTTCAAGAGAAGTTTTAGAAGCTAATTGAAGTGTATTAACAAACAAATATGCTGAAGGTTATCCTAAAAAAAGATATTATGGATGATGTGAAGTAATTGATGAAGTGGAAAGCTTGGCTATAGAAAGAGCTAAAAAACTTTTTAAAGCTGAACATGTAAATGTGCAACCTTTAAGTTGAAGTCCAGCTAATATGGCTGTTTATTTAGGAGTTTTAAAACCAGGAGATAAAGTTTTAGGTTTTAGTCTAGATCAAGGTTGACACTTGAGTCATGGTCATCCTCTTAATTTTTCAGGTATTTTATATGAAATTGTTCCTTATTTTGTAGACAAAGAAACTTGAGAAATAGATATGGATGAAGTAGAAAAAATAGCTTTAAAAGAAAAACCTCAAATGATTTTAGCTTGATTTTCTGCTTATTCTAGAGATTTTAATTGGAAAAGATTTAGAGAAATAGCTGACAAAGTAGGAGCTATTTTAATGGCTGATATAGCTCATATTGCTGGGCTTATAGCATGAGGAGTTTTAGAAAATCCAGTTTTAATTTGTGATATAGTTACAACTACAACTCATAAAACATTAAGATGACCAAGAGGTTGAATGATTATGTGTAAAGAAAAATTTGCAAAACAAATAGACAGAGCAGTTTTTCCAGGAGTTCAATGAGGTCCTCATGAGAATTTAATAGCAGCAAAAGCTGTAGCTTTTGGAGAAGCCTTAAAACCAGAATTTAAAGAATATGTTAAGCAAGTAGTAAAAAATGCTAAAATTTTAGCTAGAGATTTACAAGAAAATTGATTTAAAATTGTTTCAGGTTGAACTGATAATCATTTAATGCTTGTAGATGTTTTTTCTTCATTTTGAGTAACTTGAAAAGAAGCTGAAAGAGCTTTGGAATTAGTAGGGCTTTCTACAAACAAAAATATGATTCCTTATGATCCAAGAAAACCTCTTGATCCAAGTTGAATAAGATTATGAACTCCAGCAGCTACAACAAGATGAATGAAAGAAACTGAAATGCAAAAAATAGCTAAAATCTTTACTGAAACAATAAAGGTTTTAAAAGAATTTAAATGATATGATTCAAAAGTAGAAGATAAATCAAATATGGAAATTTTTGAAAATAAAGAATTTTTAGGAAAATTAGAAGATTTGAAAAAAGAAGTTTTGGAATTGTGTGAGAGATTTCCAGTTTATAAATAATTAATAATTTATGATAGATAAATTAGTTAGGGATAAAATACCTGAAATTATAAAAAGAAAATGAGAAAATTGTGAATTTTATATTGCTTCTAAAGAAGAATATTTATCTTTTTTATTTAAAAAAGTAGTTGAAGAAGCAGAAGAAATATTAAATTCATCAAATGATAAAGAATTAAAAACAGAAATAGCAGATTTATATGAAGTTATAGATGCTATTTTAAAAGAAAAAAATATTGATATTAATGAAATAAATAAAGTAAAACAAGAAAAATATAAATTAAGAGGATGATTTGATAAGAAAATAATTTTAACAAAGTATTAAAAAATAATTGAAATATAATAATTATTATGATAAAAAATCTACAAAATAAACTAAAATTCATTGAATTAATAGATAAAATGAAAGATATAGATAGAGCTATTTATTTGAAAAATTGAAAACAGGAAAATGATGCTGAACATTCATATCATTTAGCAATGATGACTATAGTTTTTTCTGAGGATTTTCCAGAATTAAATTTAGAAAAATGTATTAAATTTGCCTTAATTCATGATTTAGTTGAAATATATGCTTGAGATACAATAGCTGTTATTGATTTGGAATGATTAAAAACTAAGGAAAAAAGAGAAAAAGATGCTATTAATAGATTAGAAAAAGAGTTTTGAAATATTTTATGAAATATACTTGATTTAATTAAAGAATATGAATCAAAAGCTTCTAAAGAGGCAAGATTTGTATATTCCTTAGATAAAATTCATCCTATTATTCAAAATGTTATAGTAAAATGAAAAGGTTGGAGGAAGTGGAATTATAATTTAGAAAAGACAAAAGAAAATCAATATTCAAAAGTATATTCAGAATTTTGATTAGAAAAAGTATTAGATATATATTTTGAAAAAGCAGAAAAGGAAAATATGTTTTATAATGAAAAGTAAAAACTTAATTATGGAAAAAATAACTAATCAAAATTTTCAGGAAATTATAAAAAATAAGGATATTTTTAATATGCATTTTATTTGAATTGATTTTTCAGGAGAAAATTTTAGTTTGAAAAATTTTTCTGATTGTAAAATTGAAAAATGTAATTTATCAAATATTAGTATAAAAAATACAACATTTAATAATGTGTATTTTATAAAATCAAAAATTATGTGATTGGATTTTACTTTAATAAATACTATTTTATCAAATTTTAATTTTTTAAATTGTAATATAGATTTATGTTCTTTTAATCAAATGATTTTAAAAAATATAAATTTTGAAGATTCTTTTATAAAAGAATGTAATTTTAGTAAAACTAATTTAGAAAATTCAAATTTTTCTTATTGTAATTTAGAAAAAACAATTTTTAATCAAACAAATTTAAAAAATGCTAATTTAATAGGATCTTCAAATTTTTATATTGATCCTAATTTAAATAATTTAGAAAAAACAAAATTTAGTAGAGAAAATGCTATTTTATTGTTAAGTAGTTTAAATATTATAATTGAATGATAAATATGGTAATGTATAAAATAATATACTCTGATAAAAATAATCTAGAAAAAACTTTAGAAAATATAAAAAAAGATTGAATAAAAAATCTTCATATTTTAGCTGATTTTGATAATACTTTGACTAAGGCTTTTGTGAATTGAATAAAAACTCCAAGTTTAGTTTCTGTAGTTAGATGAAAAGATTGATTATTATGAGAACAATGTGCTATTGATGATACTAAATTATTTGAGAAATATTATCCTATAGAAAAAGATCCTAATATTCCATTAGAGAAGAAGAAAAAATATATGACAGAATGGTGGAAAAAAAGTTTTAATTTATTTATAAAATACTGATTAAGTAAAGATATTTTAAAAGAAATATGAAAAACAGATTTAATTGAATTTAGAGATTGAATAAAAGATTTTTTTGAATTTACTTTTAAAAGTAATATTCCTGTAATTATTATTTCAGCTAGTTGATTATGATTAGAATCTATAGAATCTATTTTAGAAAATCATAATTTAAATTTTTCAAATATAAAAATTATTTCAAATAATTTTATTTGGGATGAAGATTGAAAAGCTATTTGATATAAACAACCAATAATTCATAGTTTTAATAAAGATGAAACTGTTTTAAAAGAAAAACCAGAAATTTATAAAAAGATTCAAAATAGAAAAAATGTAATTTTGCTTTGAGATAGTTTATGAGATCATCATATGGTAGATTGATTTGATTATAAAAATTTAATTAGTATTTGATTTTTAAATGATAAAGAAGATGAATTGTTAGAAGAATACAAAAAAAGATATGATATAGTAATTACTTGAGATTGAGATTTTGATGAGATTAATAATATTTTAAATAGTATAAAATAAAAATTATGAAAAAAGTAACATTTTTAACTTGTTGATGAACAATAGATAAAGATTATTGAGTTTGAAAATGAATTTATGATGTAGAACCTTGAAATCCTATTGTTGGTAATATTCTTGATAAAAATCTAGCTAATTGGAAGTATGAAATAATAGAGGTTTTAAGAAAAGATAGTTTGGATATGAATGATGAAGATAGAAAGAAAGTAAAAGAAGAAATTTTAGAAATATCTAATGATAAGGTAATTATTACACATTGAACAGATACTATGATAGAAACTTGAAAAGTTTTAGAAAATATAAAAAATAAAGTTGTAATCTTAGTGTGAGCTGCAAGACCATATTCTATGAAAGATTCAGATGCAGAATTTAATATTTGATATACATTAGGAGTATTAGATATTTTATCTAAAAATGAACAATATTGAGTATATATTACAATGAATTGAGAAGTTTTTGATATAGATAATGTAGAAAAGTGAGATGATTGAGTTTTTAGAAAAATAAAAGAATAAAAAATGAATTTATTATTAAAAGAGATAAAAATTTTTAGTAAACAAAATTGGTGGATTTATATTATTTTTATAATCTGCCTTTTTATTATTTATAAAACTAATTCTTGAAGCTTACTAGAAGTTGGTTTGGTTTTTATGTTTCACTTTTTGTGAGATATGTTTGTGATGATGATGTGAGATTATTATGCTAAAAAAGAAGATAAAAAAGCTTTATATTCTCAAATCTGAAGTTTTTTGATTTTTGGTTTTATATGAATATATGCTTGAATTATTGATTGAAAATGGAGTTATTTAATACCACAATTATTGTTTTTTTGGCCAATAATAAAATGATTTTATCCAAAATTTAAATGGCTTGATTATAAATTTTTGACTTTTATTTGAATTTTAGTTTTTAGTTTTTATTATTATTTAGATTTAATAGTTAATATTTGAGTATTTATTCAAATATTATGATTTATTATATTTCCAATTTCTCTTATCTTAAATAATGAAAAAATAAGATATTTTTGAAATCTAGTTTGAATATTTTTTATTTTTATTTGATCAGCTTATTTGCTTTATTTGTGATTTTTGGATAAAAAAGTTATTTGAACTGATGTTAGTTATACTTTACTACCATTTACTGTTTTTATATTTTATTTAAAAAATTTTAAAAAATATATAAATTTATGTTAGACATTTTTATTACATTCTTTGTCTCATTTTTATTATCATTGTCTTTTATTTTCCTTTGTTCTAAGTTATTTTATAAATTGGACATATTAGACAATCCTAAAAAATATTGAAAAAAAAGAGATCCAATACCATATTGAGTTTGAATTATTTTTTTTATTGTATTTTTTATTGTAAGTTATTTTTTTGTAGAGCATAATTATAAACTTTATTTATTATGGTTTTTTTGATGAATAGTTACTATTATTAGTTTTATAGATGATAGATTGGATGTAAGTGCAAAAATTAGACTCATTATTCAGATTATAATTTGAGCTGTTATATGAATAACATCTATAAAAATATGATATATTTCAAATGTTTTTTGATGAATTATTGATTTGCAAACTTATAATTTTGAAATATTAAATCATACAATTTATATTATTCCACTTATTTTTACAATTATTTGGTATGTATTTATTTTTAATGCTTTAAATTGGTCAGATTGAATACAAGCAAATACATCTTGATTATCAATAATATCATTTTTTATATTATTTCTACTTTGATATATATTATTTAATAAGGATAATTATGAATGATGAATAGAAAATGCTATTTTCATAATGAAATTATCAATAATTTTAGTTTGAATACTTATACCATTTTTTTATTTTGATATAAAAAGTAAAGTATTGATGGGAGATAGTTGAACTATGTTCTTATGATTTATGTTGGCTTCATTAGCAATTATTTCAGGTTGAAAAATAGCTACTGTTTTAGTTGTTTTTTGAATATATGTTGTTGATGCAGTTTATGTGATTATAAGGAGAATATATAATAAAAAGAGTCCTTTATCATGAGATTTTACTCACTTACATCATAGGCTTTTAGATATATGACTTTCAAAAAAACAAGTATTAACTATTATTTTTTCATTTTCTTTTATATTTTGAGTTACAGCTTTATTTTTAGATAAAACTTGAAAAATAATTGTATTTGTAATTATTATTTTTGTAGTTATATTTATAAATGAAATAATTAGAATTGTGTTAAAAAATATAAAAAAATAAGTATTATTTTATGAAAAAAAAGAATAATTGATTTACATTTATAGAATTACTTGTTGTTACTTCAATTTTAATAATTATATCAACTTCAAGTGTTTTTTACTTTTTTTGATTTATAGATCAAACTAATTTAAATACTTGAGTTGATATGGTTAAACAAGATATTTTAGATTTGGATAAAAAGATTAAGAATAAAGATATTTTAGATTATAAATTATTTTTAAAAAAATGATCACTTTTTATGTATGATTATGAAAATACTTTAAATTTAAATAATATTTTAGAATTTAGTTGAACAATAAATTATGATACTTGAAGTTGACAATTATTTTTAAATCCTTTATGAAATACAAATGATGCATTGAATATTATTGTTTATGCTAATGATAAAAAATTAAAAGATTATATAATTTCATGAGATTCAAAAATGGATATATGACTTTATAAATTTAAAAAATATAGAGTTAATTCTACTTATTCATGACAAATACTTAATAATATAAATTTAGATTATTTTTCAGAAAATAATTTAGATCATAAAAAACAAAATTACTTAAGATTAGTAAAAATTAGTACAGATAAAAATAATGATTTAGATTCAATTTATATAAATAATATTTTATGAAGAAAAAGTTTTAGTGATAATATTAATTCTAATTTATTAAAGCTAACTTTTGATTTTAATTGAAAAGAAAAAACTTTAGAAATAAAAAAATAAAAATATGGAAAAAAAGATAAAAATAGCATTTTTTTGAACTTGAAATTTTTCTGCTAATATTTTAAAATCTTTATTAGAAGATTTTAAAAATAATATTGAAGTGAAGCTAGTGGTTTCTCAACCAGATAAACCAGTTTGAAGAAAAAAGATATTAGAAAAAACTCCAGTAAAAATTGTAGCTGAAAACAATAATTTAGAAATATTACAACCAAATAAAATAAAAGATAATAAAGAATTTTTTAGAAAATTAAATTCTTTAGATTTAGATTTTATAGTTGTTGTAGCATATTGAAAAATTGTTCCAAAAGAGGTTTTAGCAGCTCCTAAAAATTGATGTATAAATATTCATTGAAGTATTTTACCAGCTTATAGATGAGCAAGTCCTATTCAAGAATCTATAAAATCTTGAGATAAGAAAACTTGACTTACAATTATGTATATGTCTGAAGGAATGGATGAATGAGATATTTTATCAGTGCAAGAAATTGAAATTTGAGAAAATTATACAACTATAGATTTATTTAAGAAATTTGAAGAATTCTGACCTAAGTTATTAGTAGATACTTTAAGATGAGTATTAAATTGAACAATATTATGAAAAAAACAAGATGATTCTAAAGCAACTTATTGTTCTAAAATTTTAAAAACTGATTGAAAAATAAATTTTTTAAAAGAATCTTGAAAACAAATATATAATAAATTTAGAGCTTATTATCCTTGGCCTTGAATTTATACTTACTATAAAGGAAAAAAGTTAAATTTAGAAGATATTATTTTGCTACCAGTACCTCAAGACTTTGGGAAACTATTACCTGGGAAAGTTGAAAAAATAGACAAAAAAAATATTTGAATAATATGTAATGATAATAAAATTTTACTTTTAAAACAAGTAAAACTTGAATGAAAAAAGAGTATAGATATACTTTCTTTTGTTAATGGAAATAAAGAATTTTTAGATTATAAATTTGATTAAAACTATGTTTAATATTGCACTTAATACTTTTAGAGAAATTGTAAGAAATAAGTTTTTGTATTTAATTTTATTTTTTGCTTTTGCTTTTATTGTTTTTTCAATTTCTTTATGAAAACTAACAATTTGAGATGATAATAAAATAATTGTTGATTTTTGATTGGCAATGATAGAAATTTTTTGAATAATATGAGTTTTGTTTGTATGAAGTCAGTTACTTTTTAAAGAAATAGAAGGGAAAACTATTTTTCTTATTTTAAGTAAACCAATAAAAAGATATGAATTTATTTTATGAAAATTTTTAGGTTTCTCAGCTACTATTTTTTTAATTATATTATTTCAGTCATTATTATTTTTATTTATTTTGTTTTTGAAAGATATAGAAATAACAAAATTAATAGTTATGTCTCTTCTTTTTACATATTTAAAATTAGAAATATTATTAGTATTGGTTTTTTTCTTTTCAACTTTTATGTCAAATATAATGACAATTTTGATTTCACTTATGGTTTATCTTATTTGACATAGTTTTTCTTTACTGATAGATATGGCATTAAGATTAAAAAATGAAATTTTATTAAAAACTATAGAAGCTGTAAATTTATTTTTTCCTCCATTGGAAGCTTTAAATATTAAAAATTATATTGGTTCTCCAAAATTTATATCAAATATATTTTTATTAGAAAATACTTTTTATTCTTTAGTTTTTATAATAATTTTACTTTATTTTACAGTTTTAATCTTTTCTAGAAAAGAATTTGAATAATGAAAAAACAAGAAATAATTAATTTTTGAATTAAGCTTTGAATATCACAAAATAATATTTTAAAAGTTTTAGAATTAGTAACTGGTTTAGATAAAAGCCAGTTATTTTTAAGTAATAATATTGATGATAAATTTATTTGAAAAATAGAAAAACATTTTGCTAGATTAGTTAGTTGAGAACCAATAGAATATATTTTAAACAAAGCAGAATTTTTTTGATTTGATTTTTATGTTGATTCTAGAGTTCTAGTTCCTAGAAATGATACTGAAATTATGGTAGATCAGGTTTTAGAGTCATCAGTACCAGATTTATATATTGATATTTGAACTTGAAGTTCTTGTATTCCTATATCAATATTAAAAAACTTATTAACAGAGGGGGGTAACTTTTTGAAAAAAGCTTATGCAATAGATATTTCAAAAGATGCTTTGGAAGTTGCTAAAATTAATATAAAAAGACATAATTTAGAAAAAAATATAAAATTAATAAATTGAAATTTATTAGATAATTTTGAATTTGATACAAGTTTTTTAAGTCCAAATTGAGATTTAAATTTAGATAATTTGATTATCACAGCAAATCTTCCTTATATAAAAAATTGAGATTTTAAAAATATGGATGAAGAAACTATTAATTTTGAGCCTGATTTAGCCTTATATTGATGAGAAAAAACAGGTTTTGAATTGTATGAAAAATTAATTTATCAAATTTTTGAATTACAAAGTATTTATAATATTGAAAGTTTAGTTTTATTTATAGAAATAGGTTTTGATCAAAAAGAAATTGCTATAGAATTTTTAGAAAAACAAAATTTGAAATTTGAATTTTTTAAGGATAATCAGGATATTGATAGATGTGTTAAAATATATTTTTAATAAAATTTGAGAAAATAAATTAAATATGTTATTATAATAATAGTTATTTTTTATTTAAAAATAAATGTGATTAGAAGATTACATACCTAGTGAATGAGTTTCTGAAGATTGATGAGCTTCTGTTGAACAAGTAAAGGAAGTTTCTGAACAATATAAAAAACAAGCAGCAAAATCTGCAGCTTGAATAAAAAGAACTCAAAAAGATGAAAAAAAAGCTAAGACATATGATATGTTATTAGCTTGATTTTTAGTTCATATAATTGTAGATGATAGGTTTAGATGAATACTTGATGATTTAATTTGATTAATACATAAATGATATCCATCAAATTTTATTTTAGGTATTATTTCTCTTGTTTATATTGATATTTCTAATAAAATTAGAGAAATTTGAAATAAAGAATATATAGAATTTAATTATAAAACTGAAATAAGAAAAGAATTTAATAATAGTACAATTGATTTAGAAGTTAAAAATAGAATAAATTTATGGATTGATGATATTGTTAATTCAGTTTCAATTGAATATTCTAGTGTCTTAACAAAGAGATTAATTTGATTTTTAGAAAGTCAAGAAGATATTATAATATTTATATCAAAAGTATTTATGTTATTTTTAAATGATATAAATATTAATATTAGTTTATCAAAATCTCAAAATATTTCAGAATTTATAATTAGTGAGGTTTTAATTAAGTTAAAAAAATTAAAACTTGATGATATTTAAAAGTATATTTTATATACTTTTTTATTTTGTTTAAATTTGACTTATTTAGTGTTTTGTATAAAATCTGCGCGCGTACTTCCAAATATAAAAGTACTAAATTTTTGTTAATTATACAAAAAATATTTAATTTTAATAAATTTAAATCTATGGCTGATCAAAAAGTGTCATTAGACAAAATAAGAAATATAGGTATTATTGCCCATATTGATGCTGGTAAAACTACTGCAACTGAAAGAATTTTATTCTATACAGGTAAAATTCATAAAATTTGAGAAACTCATGATGGTGAATGAACAATGGATTGGATGGAACAAGAACAAGAAAGAGGTATTACAATTACTTCTGCTGCTACAACTTGTTTCTGGAAAGGTTATCAAATAAATATTATTGATACTCCTTGACATGTTGATTTTACTATTGAAGTAGAAAGATCTCTTAGAGTTTTAGATGGTTGAGTTGCTGTTTTTGATGCTTCTCAATGAGTAGAACCTCAATCAGAAACTGTTTGGAAACAAGCTGATAAATATAATGTTCCTAGAATAGCATTTGTAAACAAAATGGATAAAATGGGTGGTGATTTTGATATGACAATTGATTCTATCAAAAAAAGACTTGCTTGAAATAAAGTAGTTGCTATTCAATATCCTATTGGTGCTGCTGAAACTTTTGAAGGTATTGTTGATATTGTAGAAATGAAAGCATATCACTTTGAAGGTGATTCTGGTGAAAAAATTACTGAAATTGAAATTCCTGCTGATATCAAAGATAAATGTGAAGCATATAGACTTGAACTTATGGAAAAAGTTGCAGAAATGGATGATGATTTAATGAATAAATACTTTGAAGAAGGTGAATTATCTGTTGATGAAATTAAAAAAGGTTTAAGAATTGCTATTTGTAATAATGAATTATATGCTGTAACTTGTGGTTCAGCTCTTCAAAATATTGGTGTACAAATGGTTATTGATGCTGCAGTTGAATATTTACCATCTCCACTTGATGTAAATGGTGGTATGATTGATGCAAAAGATGTTGATACAGGTGAAGTTATAAAACAAATTCCTGTTGCTAATGACTCTTCTTTAGCTGCTATTGCATTTAAAGTTGCTACTGATCCTTTTGTTGGTAAATTAATATTTACAAGAGTTTATGCTGGTACATTAAAATCAGGTTCATATATTTATAATGCTACTACTGGTTCAAAAGAAAGAGTGGGTAGATTATTACAAATGCATGCAAATGATAGAGTTGAAATCTCTGAAATTACTGCTGGTAATATTGGTGCTGTTGTTGGTCTTAAATGAACAAAAACAGGTGATACACTTTGTGATGTAAATGATAAATTTCTAGTAGAATCTATTGAATTTCCAGAACCAGTTATTTCTATATCTGTTGAACCAAAATCAAAAGCAGATCAAGAAAAAATGGGTGTTGCTTTAAATAAATTAGCTGAAGAAGATCCTTCATTTAGAGTTCATACTGATGAAGAAACTGGTCAAACAATTATTTCAGGTATGGGTGAATTACATCTTGATATTATTGTTGATAGAATGAGAAGAGAATTTAATGTTGAATGTAATGTTGGTGCTCCTCAAGTTTCATATAGAGAAACAATTAAAACAGTTGCTAAAGATGTTGAACATAAATATTCAAAACAAACATGAGGTAGAGGTCAATATGGTCATGTTGTAATAACTTTTGAACCATATAAAGAAATGGATGAAGAGGATATTGCTGCTGAATTAAAAGAAAAACCTACTAATAAATTTGTAAATAAAATTGTTGGTTGAGTTATACCAAAAGAATATATTCCAGGTGTACAAAAAGGTTTAAATGAAGCTTATGCAAGAGGTTTTGTTGCTGGTTATCCAATGGTTGATATAAAAGCTACTCTTACATTTGGTTCTTTCCATGATGTTGATTCATCTGAATTATCATTTAAATTAGCTGCATCTAAAGCTTTCCAAGAAGCATGTAGAAAAGCACAAGCTACTTTACTTGAACCAATAATGAAAGTTGAAGTTAATACTCCTGAAGAATATATGGGTGATATTATAGGTCAAATTAATTCAAAAAGAGGTAGAATTGAAGAAATGGGTGATAGAGGTCAAGCTAAAATTGTTACAGCTTTTGTTCCATTATCAGAAATGTTTGGTTACATGACTGAATTAAGATCTGCTTCTCAAGGTAGAGCAACTTATGCAATGGAATTTGATCATTATGAAGAAGTTCCAACAAATGTTGCAACTAAAATTAGAGAAGAAAGAGGTTTTGTTCTTCCTGATGAAGATTAATAAAAAAATATTACTTTTTTAAAAAAGTAATATTTTTTTATTATTTAAAATCTTGTATTTTTTATAAATTTACATATTATAAAATTACCTAAAAATTTAGGTAAGAAAATAGTAATGAAATAATATTTATAAAATATTTATAAAATTAAATTAAAAAATATTAAGTAGTTAATTAGGTTAAAAAAGACAAAAAAAGTCTATAAATTAAAAAAATTACCTGATTTTCAATTTATTCAATAAAAATACATTTTTTGATAAGATATATTGTCCTATAATATTTATTATAGTTTATTTATAGTATAGTAAGTATATCTTTAAAATATTTTATAAATTAAAAAATTTTAATTTATAATATAACTTTATTATGCAAATATGATTATTAATAATAGCTGCTATAATATGAGCAGCTTTTGCTAGTGTCTTTTTCTTTTTGTATGAAAATGCTACATTTAAAAAGAAAAGAGAAAGTTGAGATAAGCTTTTAAGTATAGCAAAACAAGAAGCTGAAGAAATAAGAAATCAGGCAAGAAAAGAGGCAGATGGTATTATAAATAAAGCTGAAAAAGTAGAAGAAAGAATTATAGAAAGAGAAGAGAAATTAGAAGAAAAATTGGATTTATTAGATAAAAAAAGAGAAGATTTAATAGAACAAGAAGAAAATTTAAAAATAAAAATAGATGATTTAAAACAAAAAGAATATGAATTAGAATGAAAAATATCTGAAATAGCTAGATTATCAGAAGAGGAAGCAAAAGATTTATTTTTAAAACAAATAGAAGAAAAATATTCTGATGAATGATTGGATATAATAAAAAAATATAAAAAGAAAATAGAAGATAAAAAACAACAAGAAGCTAGAGAAATTATATTAAAATCTATTCAACAATATGCTTGAGATGTTACAAGTGAAGTAACAACTACTGTTATAGAAATTCCAAGTGATGATATAAAAGGTAAACTTATAGGTAAAGAAGGTAGAAATATTACAACATTTGAAAAAGAAACTTGAGTTGCATTGATTATAGATGATACTCCTGATACAGTTTTTATTTCAGCTTTTGATTTATTTAAAAGATATATTGCAAAGAAATCTCTTGAGAAGCTTATTGAAGATTGAAGAATTCAACCTGCTAGAATTGAGGAAGTTGTTGAAAAAATAACACAAGAAGCAGAAATTTTACTTAGAGAAATTTGAAATAAGATTATTGATGAATTATGAATTGAAGATTTAATTCCTGATGAATTAATTCCAGTTATATGAAAATTGAGATTTAGAACTAGTTATTGACAAAATATATTAAAACATAGTAAAGAAACAGCAATAATAGCAGAAAGTTTAGCAAAAGATTTATGAGCAGATTCTCAAATAGTAAAAGCATGATGATTATTACATGATATTTGAAAAGCTCTTGATCAAGATATAGAGTGAACTCATCCTGAGATTTGATGAAAACTTGCTAGAAAGTATTGATTAAGAAAAGAAATCATTGATATGATTGAAAATCATCACTGAGAACAATTTTCTATTTCATTGGAAGCTGCAATAGTACAAATAGCTGATGCTATTTCATCAGTTAGGCCTTGAGCTAGAAGAGAAGCTATAGAACAATATATAAAGAGAGTAAAAGAAATGGAAGCATTAGTTGCATCATTTTCTTGAGTAAATAAGGCATATGCTATTTCAGCTTGAAGAGAAGTTAGAGTGTTTGTTGATGCTAATACTATTTCTGACTTAGAAGCTCAAAATATGGCTAAGGATATTGCTGATAATATACAAGAAAAATTAAATTATCCTTGAGAAGTAAAAGTAAATCTTATAAGGGAAATGAGAGTTATAGAATTTGCAAAATAAAATATATTATTAATTAATTATAAAAAATATGTATAGTGCTAGTGATTTAAGACCAGGAAAAAAATTTATGATGGATGGTTCTCCTTATGAATGTGTAAGTTATTCTCAAAAAGTTATGTGAAGATGAGGTTCAATAATAAATATTAAAGCAAAAAATTTATTAACTTGAGCAACTATTCCAAAAACTTTTTCTGATCATGATAAATTTGAATCAGCTGATATAACAATGAATAATTATGATTATTTATATAATGATGGAGAAAATTATTATTTTATGAATCAATCAACTTTTGAACAAGTAGAGATTAATAAAAATGCATTATGATGAGCTGAAGATTTTTTACAAGATTGAGATAAAGTTATGTTACAAGAATATAATTGAAATCCTATAAATGTTCAACTGGATACTGTAGCTGTTTTAGAAGTTATAGAAACTCCACCAGGAGAAAAATGAGATACTGCTACTTGATGAAAAAAACCAGCTACATTAAATACTGGTTTAGTTGTACAAGTTCCATTATTTATAAAAGTATGAGATAAATTAAAAATTGATACAAGAACAAAAGAATATATGTCTAGAGCTTAAATTTATAAAATGATTATTTTAAATAATCATTTTTTATTTGAGTTTTTTTTAAAATAAATATAATTTATTTAGAGTTTTTATTTTTTAAAATAAATATTTTGTATCCATTTTTTGAGACTTCATTTTGAATTTTAATTTATACTTTTGGATTAGCTTTGCTTATCTGTTTTTTTGCTTTTTTTATAATGTTGAAAAAATTATGAAAAAAGTATAGTTATGATGCATCAATTTTTATAAATAATATATTGTGGTATTTTTTAAGTGTTTTTTTCTTTTCTAGATTATTTTATGTTATTTCAAAATGGAATGATTTAAAATATATTAATAATCCTATGGAATTTTTTATAATGAATGATTATAATTTTTCATTATTTTGAGCTATTTTTTGATTTTTTCTAGTTCTTGTAATAAATCTAAGATTAAGAAGAGAAAAAATAGAAAAATATATTGATTGATTAGTTTTATCTTTTTTATTTATTTTGGTTATTTGATACATTTGAGCATTCTTTTGATGACAAGTTTATTGAAGAGATACAAATTTTTGAATAGAAATATCATATACTAATCCTTTTACACCAATTCCATATCAATCACCTATTTTTCCTTTAGCAATAGTTTATTCAATACTTTTTTTTATTGAATTTTCAGTATTATATATATTATCAATGTTTATTAAGATTAGAGGATTTATTTGATATGTTTGATTGCTTATTTTTTGAATAATAATTCTTTTTATGGAATATTTTTCAGGTAAATATGATATTTTTAAAGTTTCTATATGAATAGATTTTTCTCAAATTTTATCAATATTTGTAATATTTTATGCTTTTTACAAACTTTATTATATATCAAAAATAGCAAGTAAGGATACAACAGTTTTATCTCATAAACATTAAAAAATTGTCTAAAAATTTATTATTAAATTTCTTTTTAACTTTTTTATTAATTTGAGTTTTTGTAAATAATTATTTATTTGATTATAAATTATCTTTTTTAGTATTACTATTTTTAGTGATACTTTTTTTGAATTTTTCTATTTATGTAAAGTGATACATAAAAGTATTATTTTATGCTTTATTATGATATTTAGTTTGAATTATTATATCATTTATTTGTTTAGTTAATATTAACAATAACTTTAAGCTTATAAATAATTATTTAGATAATTCTCATAATATAAGTTTTCAAATTAATAATTTAGAAAAATTAGATGATAGATTTAAAATATATTCTTCAAAATTGATATCAATAGATGATAAAAAGATTACTAAAAATATAGAATTTTTATCTTTTATCCCATTAAATTATAATCTTAGAGTTTGAGATATTTTAAATAGTAAAACTAAATTATATTTATTTAAAAATAAATCCTCTTTTAAATATAAAGATTATATGTTATCAAAAAATATATATTTTAAGTCTTATATTAATTCTTTTAATAAAATATGATATAAACAACCAAATATAATTTTTTTAAAATTAAAAGAAATAAATAATGAATTAATGTCTACAATAAAAAAATTATATCCTAAAAATGAAGCAATTTTTTTATGAGGAATATTACTATGAGCTAGAGAAAATATTCCTAAAGAAGTAAAAGATAATTTTAATAACTCTTGATTAACACATTTTATTGCTGTATCTTGATTTAATATAACAATATTAATTATATTTTTTTGATTATTTTTAAAGTTTTTTCCTATAACTGTAAGATTATTTTTATTAACTATTTTTATAATATTATTTGTTTTATTAGTATGATTTTCTATATCAGTAGTTAGAGCAGCTATTATGTGATTATTATGATATTATATATTGGCTCTAGGTAGAAAATCAAATAATTATACAATTATATTAATTACTGCTTTTTTGTTAGTTTTATATTCTCCTTTAAGTATAAGTTATGATGTAAGTTTACATTTAAGTTTTTTAGCTGTATTGTGAATAATTTATACACAGAACTTTTTTTCTAAAATATTTTATTTCTTACCAGAATTCTTAGCTATAAAAGAATCTTTTATTTTAACCTTATCTGCTTTGACTTTTTCTTTACCTATATTGATTTTTAATTTTTGACAAGTGTCTATTTTGTCTATTATTGCAAATATTGTAGTTGCTTGGAATATACCTATATCTATGCTATTATGATTTTTGTCTATAATTGTCTATTATATTTATATACCTATATGATGGATATTAGCATATATTACCTGGATATTTTTGAAATGGGATATGATTATGGTATGATTTTTTTGAAACCAAAATTGGGCATTAATAAAAATAAATTTATGAAAATATTCTTCTTATTTAGAATTAACATATTTTATAATTTTAGTATTTATTATTATTTATTTTTATCCAAATAAAAAAGAGAAAAATATTATTTTTGATTAATTTTTCTCTTTTTTTTCTGGGCTTTCTTTAGATTTATCTATTTTTCAAGCTTTTTTAAATAATTCTCAAGATGTAATTTGTTGTTTTTCTTTTTTTAAATTTTCTATTTGTTGTTTTATTTTTTCTTGATTTTTTTCTTTCTTTAAATTTATTTCTAATTGTTTTATTTCTTTATTTATTTGAGTTATTCTTTCTTTAAATTTATTTTCTATTATTCATTTTGCTTTTTCCTTTTGTTTTTTTGTTAATTTTCATCATGCATATGCTAGGGTACTTCATAATAAAAGTAGGTTTTTTAATCCTTCAACTCCTGATTTAATATTTCATGATTTTATATTATTAAAAGCATTTTCATAACTAGGTTCTCATTTGAATTTTTTAATTGTTGGATATTTATCAATTATATTGTTTCATGCTGTTTTTATAGCAATATTTAAATCATTTTTAATATCAGATTGTTGTTTATCAATTTGTATGAAATTTTCTCATATAATATTATGAATTTCTTTATAAATAGAATCACTTTCCTTATTATTTATAGTATCTTTTATTGTTTCTAGTCATTCTATATTTTGTTGTTTTAATATTTTATCAAAGTTTTTTATATTTTCAGTTTTGTTATTTTCTGTTATTTCTTTTAAATTATCTTTATTTTCTACTGTTAATAATACTTCCTTTATTTCAGTTTTTGGTTTATTTTCAATATTTTGTAATACTTTTATATAATCATTATCATTTATTTTTTCTTGTTTATGTAATCATTGTATTATAGGAAAATTAATATTTTCATTTATTTTACTATTATTTTCAAGGTTCTTTATAATTGTTTTAGGATTATTTTCTATTGTATTATTTTGTTCTTTTCTACCTATTTTTCAAGATATTTGTTCATTAGCTTTTTGTTTTGTGTCATTAGTATTATTTTTTATAGAATTTATTAATTGATTTCTTATTTTTTGATTTTTTTGAGTGTATTCATTTAGATTTTTTGCTTCTTCTGGTCTTCAAGCAGATTTAAAACTCATAGAATTTATCTTTTCTATAACACTATTTTTTAAATTAAAATCTAATCATTTTATTTTATTATTTATATATTCAGCTTTTATTTTTGAATATAAACTATTTAATTCATTTTTATTTATTAAACTTGATTCAAAATTATTTGTTATTTTATCAAGGTTAGTTTTTTGAATATTATCAAAATCTAAACTAAATTTTTCTTCTTGTAACTTATTTTTAGTTTCATTTTCTCTATTTTCATTTTGTTTTTCAGATTCTTCAATTATTTCTGTAATTCAAGGTCAAAATTGTGATATATTATTCATATTTTATTTATAAAAAAATAACTATAAATATTATATCATATCTATAGTTATTTTTACAAATTTTAATCATTATAACCTTCTGGCATTTTATAATGCTTAGTTAAACTTTCATAAGTATTGGCTATTTCAAATAATTTTTGTTCTTCAAATTGAGGAGTTATCATATGTATTCATACAGGAAGAATTTCATTTTTTCAATCTTCAGATTTAGCATATCAAGCAGGAATAGACATTGCAGGAAGTCATGCTAAACTTGCAGGAATTGTATAAGCATCAGATAAATACATTTTTAATGGATCATCAGATTTTTCTCATAATTCCCAAGCTACTGAAGGTGAGACAGGTCATACAATTATATCACATTTTTCAAAAGCTTTTTTAAAATCTTCTATTATAAGAGTTCTTACTTTTGCTGCTTTTTGATAATAAGCATCATAATATCAAGCAGAAAGAACATATGATCCAAGTATTATCCTTCTTTTTACTTCATCTCAAAATCATTCAGCTCTATTATTCATAAATAATTCATCTGTATTTGAATATTGTTTATCTGAATTGTATCAGTATCTTATTCAGTCAAGTCTTGATAGATTAGTAGAAACTTCAGCTGGCATTAATATGTAATATGTAGCAATAGCATATTTTGTCATAGGTAAATCTATTTCTACTATTTCAGCTCCAGCATTTTTCATATCTTCTATTGCTTTTTCTATTATTTCTTTTACTCAAGAATCAAGTCATTCTTCAAAATATTGTTTTGGAACTCATACTTTTATTCAAGAAAAATTTTTAGTTTCCCAAATTTTAGAATCAATTATATCTTTTCAAGGAATTGAAGTATTTTCTTTAGTATCTTCTCAATTCATGATTTCATATAAAAGTGCAGCATCTTTTACTGTTTTTGTAAGTGTTCAAGGAGTATCTAAACTTGAAGCCATTGCATTTACTCAGAATCTTGAATTTCTTCAATAACTAGGCTTAAATCATACTACTCAACAAACTGAAGCTGGTTGTCTAATAGATCAACCTGTATCTGTTCATAAAGCTGCTGGAGCTAATCAAGCAGCAACAGCTGCAGCTGAACCACCTGAAGAACCTCAAGGAATTCTATTTGTTCCCCAAGGATTAATAGTAGTATTAAGTGCTGAAGTAGCAGTAGTAGATCCCATTGCAAATTCATCCATATTTACTTTTCATTGGCTAGACATACCTTCCTTTAAAAGTTTTTCTATAACAGTTGCATTATATGGTGGTTTGAAATCTTCAAGCATTTTTGAAGCACTTGTAGTAGGAATATTTTTTTCACAAAAAATATCCTTTATAGCAATAGGTACTCAAGCTAATTTTCAATCTTTTTCAGATAATCATTTTTTATTTACAAAATTGTATGCTTTTATTTTAGAATCATATTTTTCTATTCTATTCATAAAATAATCCCAAACTTCTTGTCTTGTAGTTTTTCAAGATTTTATTTTCTCAATTATTTCTATTAAAGATAAGTCTTTAAAATTCATAGTTTCTAGGTTAAAATTAAAATTTTATTTATTATATAAAAAAAAATGTTTTTTAAAAGAAAGATTTATAAAATTTTTAAAAAAATAAACTTGACAAATAGGGGGGGGGGATGAATATACTCTGAAGGCTTAAAAAATCTAAATCCTAAATCACTGTTCTTGTAAGGAGGTTTTGAAGTGATTAGATTTATATGAGCATGGTTCAAATAGAGGTGCTTTTAAAAAGCAAGTTTGACAAAAATAAAAATAAAATAAAATGAAAAGGAGAAAGTAATGAAAAAGTTACTTTTGGTTGTTAGTTTGGTTGTAGGTTTTATTAGTAGTGCTTGGGCTGGAGTTAGTGTACCTTATAATTATAAATTAATTGAGAGTAAAGATTATGGAGGTTATCAATTAAGAAAAAAAAGAAATGATGAATTATATGTTGTAATAGTTGATTTACAAAAAGTTAATGTAAATTTTGGTTTAGTTGATAAAGCAAGTTCTGGAAATAGCTTTAAGAAACATTATATGTATACTTGGTGGAACAGTTATGCAATAAGTAATACTTATGCAATGTTTAATGGTCAATTTTTTAATGTAAAAACAGCTAGAACTACTCCATTATCTTTTCCACTTAGAAGTAATTATAGAAATATTGTTACACAAGTAGATCCTGGACAATTGAAAACATTAAAAATCTATAATGGAGGAAAATCAGCTCAAATTCTTTATGATTACTACTCATACTATTTGAATGGATCTAAGGAGTTAATTGTTGGTTTAGATCCAAATGTTAATAAAGGTAAAAATGTTTCTCAAGGTAGATTTTATATTGCAGGAGTTCATGATAATAATTCAAAGCTAAGATATTTATTATTTTTCATTGCTAAATCTAAAACCCAATATCAAATGGAAAATGAAATTAGTAGATGGAGAATAGATATTGATACTGATGTTGTTATGATGGATGGATCTGGTTCAGCACAAATGAAAACTAGACCTAAAACATTATATGCAGATGGTATTCCAGCTTATAGAAGGTTGCCTAATATTATCACTATTAGTAAAAGATTATGGTAATTTATAAAAGTATACAAGGTCATTTGACCTTGTATTATATTTATTATTTAATTTACAAAATCTTTATGTTTGAAGAAATTATATATTCATTATTTTATTTTTTACTTTTCAATTTTCCTAGTTGAAATTTTTTTTATGATTGAATATGATTTGAAGTATGATTTTTATTATTTAACAATCAAATTATATCATGAATTATTTGATTTTTTATAATATATATTATTCATTTATGACTATTATTATTATGAAGACTACTATATAAAAAATTAAATTTAAAAAGAAAAAATTATTGAAATATATATTTTTTAGCATTTGTATTAAGAATATTTCCAATATT
>JALUWO010000310.1 GCA_027019405.1 Candidatus Altimarinota bacterium
AAAAGATGATGACTGAGTAGTTGATGCTGAAGATGCTGATGATAAAAAATAAAAATAAAATAAAAAATATAGTGTAAAAATGAACTGCACCCATAAAAGTGTAGTGAATAAAAAAACATTATTTTTGTAAAAGATGATTTCTGTATTGTACAGGAGTCATCTTTTTTCTATTCCACTGATATCTTTTATTGTTGTAATAGAATATATAATTTTCTATAACTTTTTCAAGTTCTCTAAAAGTTTTAATATTTTTAAAATTAATTTCATCTTTCATATGTCAAAAAAATGATTCAGTAGGAGCATTATCTAGACAATTTCATCTTCTGGACATAGATTGAGTAACTCATAAATCTTTTAATAATTGTATATATCAGATTAGTATAATGAAATCATTGATCTGAATGAATTATACTTCATTCTAAATTTACTTTATTACCAGCCTCTTTAATAGTTTCAAATACAAATCATAATCATAAATTAGTTGATAATTTGTATGATATAATTTCTCAACTAATAATATCTTTTAATATTGAAATATATGCTCTTTTTCAATTAAAATGAAGATAACTAATATCTGTTCAATATTTTAAAAATGCAGTTAATCATCTAAATTTTCTATTTAAAATATTAGGTTGTGTTCTATGTTCTTGAGTAGCTTTTTGTATTTGTGCATATGGATTTTTTCTTCTAATTTTTGCTAGTAATCAATATTTTTTCATTAATCTTAATACCTTTTTATGATTCATTGTTATTTTTAAACTATTTTTTAATTCCATTACTATTCTTCTATATCAATATTTTCTATTATATTTAGAAACTAATAATTTTATTATTTCTAAATCTTGTTTTTCTTTATCTTCTTTTAAAGTATTATTCATTCTATTTTTCCTATATTTATAATATCAAGATTCTGAAACTTTAGCTATTTTACAAAGTAATTTTATATTTATTTTTTTATCTTTATTTTTTAGTTTAAAAATTACTTTAAATTTATATGATTTAGGGATATTCTCAATATATTTGTTTATGAAGTTCTTTTAAATACTGGTTTTCTGTTCTTAAATATTCATTTTGTTCTTCTAAACTCATTTTACTAAAATCTAAATTTTTTTCTTTTTTAGGTCTTCATTTTGTTTCTTCAACTATTCATTTTTTAGATAATATTTTCCATCTAGCTAAGGAATTTGAAGGAACATCAGAATTTATTATATATTCTGGAAATCAGAATTGTTTAAATATTTCTTTTGCTGAAATATATTCATTTGCTAATTTAACTGCTTGTAACTTAAATTCTTTACTAAAAACTATATGTTTTGAAGTACAATTTCTTACATTTGAATTATTTTTTAATTCTTCTATTTGTTTCTTATTATATTTAATTTTTGTCATAATATTTAAGTTAATTTTTAAATACCTTTTATTTAGTATATTCTAAAACTAAAAAAAGTAGAGTCTTTTTTTATTCACTCTACTTTTTGGGGAGCAGTTCATTTTAAAGTGCTTTTTTCTATA
>JALUWO010000311.1 GCA_027019405.1 Candidatus Altimarinota bacterium
TTATTCTTACATGCCGTTTTTTATCCAAAAGTGTCCGGATGATCTCCGACATCACTGTCCGATTAGAAACGACACAGGTGTCCGAACTAAAACGGCATTGGTGTCCGATTTGGTGCGTTTTTTGCATGTTTGAGTCCAGTTATAACCCTTAATGGCACATAAGTAGCTTTGGAATAATAAAGAGTATTTTTAATATCTTTTGCACTTAAATAAGGATCCCAAATATAAACTCCATTCTTTCCATATTTATCAATTAAATATCTTACATCACTTAGAGCCTTTTCTTCTTCATTACCAAAATATTGAATGAATGCTTTGCTTTTTTCTAACTCTTTTAACTCTTGCTCATATTTTCTATCTCGTATCCATTCATTAAAAGATTTATTTTTTAATTTACCATAAATCATATTACTCTCATTATGAGTAACTTCAATTTTTTTTATCTCTCCATTAAGATTAAAAATTCTTTTTTGAGGTTCAATTAAGCCCATATTAATATGGGCTTGTTTCATAATTGAAAATTTATACTTATACAATAATAGAGAGCTTGTTTTATCTATTAGTTCTATATATGTTCCAAAGCAATCATCAATATATATTTGGGTTATATTTTTAGTAATATCTATAAGTTTTTGTCTAGTTATAAGATTATCATTCTCTTCATATAGTCTTGCTTGAAGATTTTTCATATTAAAATTTTTAGTCTTTGGATAAATTTCTAAAGATATACCTTTATATATTGGTGGCTCATCTTGTCTTATTGAATCAATGGACAATTCAAAACTATTTATTGGAAATTGAAAAATAATATTGCCAAGTCTATCTGAGACATTAGCTAATTTTAAGGGCAAAATTTCACTAACTTTCTCACTAAAATTGTTTAATAATATAGGATTATCTAATAAAAACCTTACATCTTTTTTATCTTCATCAAAAAATTCTAAAATATACGAACCATTATCAAAATTATTTTTTAATAAATAATTCAATTGTATCTCATGGTGCATATCTTCTCGTGGAGGGACATATTGCTCTGGTAATAGCTCAAACTTTCCAATTTTTAAAGACTCATCAATTTCATATTTATTTTTTTCTAAAAGTTCTTTATATAGTTTTTTGACTGTTGAAATATCTACAATTCTTCTTTGAATTCCCCAACTAAGATTTTTTATACTTTTGAATGATTGTAACTTATCTGTTAAAAGTTCTTGAAAATTACTCTTGTGTGTATTTATAAAAATAACCAAAGTGTATATATTAAAAGCTTCTTTTTCATGTTTTTTAAATCCAAAAATTTCTATAATTTCACATTTATTATAAAATCCAATATTTAAGTTGTTTGATAAAAAATCTAATTTAATATTCCACTCCTTTTATCATCTAACTATTTATTAGTGGACATTATAGCATCTTTGACTCGGTTCTGCAAAATTTTATTGATATATATTTATCTCTTTTATGCAGGTATTATTTAGATATTTGCAAAAATATACTATAATTGCGGAAAT
>JALUWO010000312.1 GCA_027019405.1 Candidatus Altimarinota bacterium
AAGAAGAGGCATAAGAAGTATGGGCAAACACACAGTCATCCAAAGAGACTGGGAATGCGTTCCATGTGGGAAAGATGGATGTAATGGCACAAAGATAAGTGACTGTTTGATAAATTTAGATATTGATTTCATAAAAAAAGAGATAGAAAAACTAAACAATGGATAAAAAAATTAAAGTTTTGCATACAGAATGGAGTGATGGCTGGGGTGGACAGGAGATAAGAATAATAAATGAAATGTTAGCTGTTAGAGAAAAAGGAGTAGAAGTTTTTCTGGCATGTAGAAATCATTCACAGATAAAACAAAAAGCACTTGAAAATGATATAAAAGTTTTTACTCTGCCTTTTAAAGGAAGTCTTGATCTTAAAACCATATTTGCTCTTAAAAATATAGTAAAAAAAGAAAATATTGATATCATAAACACCCATAGTGGCAAGGATACCTGGGTCGGTGGTTTGGCTGCTAAAATAGCCGGTGTCAAATTTATACGAACAAGACATCTTTCAAATCCCATAAATCCGTCAAGACTAAATCTTATAAATGAATTGGCAGATTTTATATTTACCACAGGAGAAAGCGTAAGAGATGCTATGATAAAAAATAATAGGATAAATCCAGATAAAATTATATCCATCCCTACAGGAATAGATGCAAATATATTTGACCCAAAACAATATGATAGAAAAAAATGTAGGAGGATTTTTAATATTAATAATGATGAAGTTATTGTTGGTATTTTAGCAGTATTAAGAGATTTTAAAAGACATGATAATTTTTTAAAAATAGCAAAAAAACTTATATATGAAAATCCGGATAAAAAATTTAGATTTATTATTGCTGGTGAAGGTCCAAAAAGAAAATCTATTGAAAAAATGATAACTAATCTTAATCTCGAACAACATACCGATATGATAGGACATATTACCAATGTGGCAGAATTTTTAACAGCCATAGATATTTTTATTTTGCCATCAGATAAAAACGAAGGTGTACCACAATCCCTTATTCAGGCACTAATGATGGAAAAAAAATGCGTATCAACTACAGCGGGAAGTATAAATGATTTATATTCTAATAATAATTTTTTATTCTCTACTCCAAATATAGACGAAATATATTCAAACGTTAATGCTTTAGTACAAGATCTGATAAGCGTTCAACCAAATAGAAAATATATCTTACAGTATTTTTCAAAACAAGAAATTACAAAAAAAATTATATATACATATCGAAAATTAATTGATGAAAAAGCTGATAAACTTAATAAATAAATTTCTTTTTTATATAAGAAAAAAACAAATACAAACACATAAAGAAAAAATAAATAAAGTTATCGTATTATCAAATACTGCATTAGGAGACACTATACTTTCTACACCTGTAGTTAAAACGCTAAAAAAGAGTTTTCCTGATATTTATATTGTTTTTATGATAAATAAAACATTATATCCACTTTTTAAGGACTATGAGTATGCAGATAAAGTCTTAACATATAATAAAAGTTTTTGGGGAATAATTAAACATATACTTTACTTTAGAAAAAATAAGTTTGACTCTATTTTTCTAGCACATTCTAATGGACCTCAAGATCTTTTTATAGTTTTAGCTTCAAATATACCAAATATACACAAGGCAATAAATTATCCTAATAAAGTTTCATATGAATTTTTAAAACTTATAAAAAATGATATAAATAACGAAAAGTATCAACATATTATTGAGCATAGGCTTGACACCGTTAGATATTTAAATCCACCTATCTTAGATTTAACGATAGACATTCCAAAAAAATTTTATAAAAAAATAATAATAAATGATGATAAATTTATTATCGGTTTTCAATTAGGAGCTGCTGATATTTATAAAATGTGGCCCATAGAAAATTTTATTAAATTGGCAAACAAATTGATAAAATTTAACAATAAAATTATTATTGTACTTCTGGGCATAAAATCTGAGCAAGGGTTGGCATCGCAGTTATTGCAATATACAATAGATAAAAAAAGAGTAATAAATTATTGTGAGAAAACTTCTATCGAAGAACTTCCAATGTTAATAAACTCATTGGATTTATTGGTTACAAATGATACTGGAACACTACATTTAGCCGTTGCTTTAAAGAAAAATAGCATTTCTCTTTTTTCTCCTACAGATTCAAAAATATTTGGCCCATACCAAGATTTTAACAAACATATAGTTATTCAAAAAAACGGTAACTTTATAAACAATAAACCAAAAAAAGATAGAAATCAAGATGCAATGAAACTTATAACAGCAGAAGAAGTATATGAAAGTGCTATAAAACAAATATACAGGATAAAAAAATGTGTGGTATAGTCGGTATATATAGCGATAAAACAACATATTTAAATAGTGATATATCAAATATGTTACAACATATTACATATAGAGGTCCCGATGATGAAGGTATCATTGCTTTTGATACAAAAAAGAAAAAAATCATAAAAAGTAAAGGGAATCTTTTATTTGGGCATAAACGATTGAGTATCCTTGATTTAAGCCCAAAAGGTCATCAACCAATGAGCAATAAAGATAAATCTCTTTGGATCACATACAACGGAGAAATTTTTAACTTTAAAGAAATACGAAAAGAATTAGAAAAAAAAGGGTATTCTTTTGTATCAAATACAGATACGGAAGTGATCTTGTATGCTTATGAAGAGTATGAAAAAAAATGTTTGGATCTTTTTAGAGGTTTTTTTGCATTTTGTATATATGATGTAAAAAAAGAGGAGCTTTTTTTAGCAAGAGATAGGCTTGGCTCAAAACCTTTGAAATATTATTTTGATGGAAATACTTTTGCATTTGCATCAGAAATGAAATCTTTCTATTCAATAAAAGAGATAGAAAAAAACATTAGCTTAGACTCTATAAGTGAGTATCTTTCTTTGAAATATATACCGGCTCCTAAAACTATATTTAAAGATATATCTAAATTGTGTGCCGGTAACTATATGACTTTTTCTCTTAAAAATAAAAAACTTAAGATAAATAAATATTGGGAGCCTGTATTTGAGCCAAAGATAGATATCAATTATACTGAAGCAAAGATAAAGACAAAAGAAATTCTTGCTGATTCGATAAATATAAGAATGATTTCGGATGTTCCGGTAGGAATATTTTTAAGTGGAGGTATAGATTCATCTTCGATAGTTGCTCTACTTAGAGAAAAAGAACAAAATGAGATAAATACTTTCTCAGTAGGTTTTAGTGATACAAAATTTGATGAAAGAAAATATGCAAAAGAAATATCTAAAATTTTCAACACAAATCATCAAGAGTTTATAGTCGAACCAAATTTAACAAATGACTTAGAAATGATAGTAAATAACTATGACGAACCTTTTGCTGACCCGTCTATGATACCCACCTATTATCTTGCAAAGGAAGTTTCCAAGTATGTAAAAGTTGTTTTGGGTGGTGATGGTGCTGATGAAATGCTTGGTGGATATAAAAGATATAGCATCCATTTAAGAAATAGCTTTTTAAATATTTTACCAAAAAAATTTCTAAAATTTAACAATTCGTTTATTTCAAAAATACCTTATGCTCCCAACAAAAGCAAAGGTTATGGAAAAATTGCAAGAATAGTTGAATCTTTAAGTGGGGACTTAATAGATACTTACTATTTGAGACTAACAGGATACTCAAAAAAACAAAAATTTCATCTGTTTGATAGTGATATAAAACAGATAGAAACTCCTATATGGAATGATGAGATATATAACTATTTTAAAAGGCATCAAAATTTATCAAATATTGATAAACTTATGGTCATAGATCAAATCACTCACCTGCCTGAATATATACTCACAAAATCAGATATATCAGGTATGGCAAATAGCTTGGAAACTCGTGCGCCTTTTATAGATGTAAAATTTATAGAGTGGGTTAACAAACTGGATTCATCTTTTAAAATAAAAAACTATAGCAAAAGAATACTTAAAGATATTTTGCTTGAAACCGGTGTTCCAAAACATATAATTCATAGAAAAAAAGCAGGTTTTACACCTCCTTTAAAAAAATGGTTAAGAAAAGAGGATAGTTTACTAAAATATTTTATGTTAGACAAAAACTCTATACTCTCTTTTTTAAACAAAAATATAATGCAAAAAATGTATAATCATAATATAGCAAATGATTACAACCTATCAAATCAATTATGGGTTATTTTGGTGCTTGGTATATGGATGGAAAAAAATAAAGATTATATTGAAATGGATTTTTATGATAGATTTGACAAATAAAAAGATACTTTTAGTAAGAAATGATAACATCGGTGATCTTATCTGCACAACTCCGGCAATAGAAGCCTTGAGAAAAAAATATCCAAATAATCAGATAGATATTGTAGTAAATAGTTACAATTATATTGCCATAGATAAAAATCCTTTTATAAATAAAATCTATTGCTATACAAAACCAAAGCATAAAAATAGTACAATAAACAAAATTAGAGCGGGTTTGGGCAAACTAAAAATATTGATACAGATAATAAAAGAAAAATATGATGTGGTGATAGTTTTTAGAAGTGATTATTCAAAATCTGCTCAACTTTTTTCAGATATTACTAATGCAAAATATAAAGTAGGTGTAAAAAATCCTAAGGGAAAAGATAATTTTAACATCCATATATCGGTTGATAACTCTAAACATGAGGTTGAGTTTTGTTTTGATTGTTTAAAAGAGTTTGGAGTTAAATACGATAAGGAAAAGACTTTTTTTTATGTCAAAGATGAATATATACAAAAATATAAAAAATATATACTTTTTCATATCTCCTCAAGAAGGGATGCAAATAAATATGATCCAGACAAATTCAAAATAATTATAGAAAATCTTGAGACTGAAAATATATTGATAACCGCAGAACCAAATGATTTTGAAAATGCAAAAAAAATAAGTGAACAAACAAAAGCTATATTTATCCAAACAGCATCTTTAAAAGAACTCGCAGGTCTAATTAAAAATGTTAAATTATTTATCACACTTGATGGAGGAGCTATGCATATAGCACCGGCACTGGGAGTAAAAACAATTGCCATAAGTGGAGATACAAATATGGACAAGTGGTATCCATGGGGTTATAAAAATCTTGTAGTTAAAGATAAAAGTAAAATTGCCAATAGAATTTGGCCAAAAAATATTATAGATATTATAAATAAAACTATTAAAGAGTCGTTATGAAAAAAATTGGTTTATTAATTGATACTTTAATCGGTGGAGGAGCAGAAAGAATAGTTCTTAATTTTGCAGAAACATTTTCAAAATACGGGCACGAAGTTCACATAATTTTAATAAAAAATATAATCGAACATAATGTTGATACAAGTTTATATACAATTCATTATATTAGTGAGAGCGGGGAGCTATCAAAAAATAAATTTATCAATAAAATGTTACTTGCTAAAAGGCTAAAAGAAAAAATAGCAAAAATTGAAGAAAATTCCAACAAATTTGATCTTTTTATATCTAATGCCGAAGATATGGACTTGCTTGCAAAAAAGGCAAAATTAGATAATCTTTATATAAGATATAGAAACTCTATGTACACTTATTATAAAAGTAAATTTGAAAATACTGCCGGATTTAAAAGATTAAGAAGAAAGATAAAATTTAAATTACAATTTAAAAACAGATACAACAATCAAAATATAATTACGGTTTCAAAAGCACTTATAGCAGATATAACAGAAAAAATGGGTATAAAACCGAAAATGATAAAATGTATTTATAATCCTTTTGACTTTGAAAAAATTCGTGAAAGAGCAAAGGAAATAAATAATGACATTCCAAACAAAAAATACATCATCTATGCCGCAAAATTTGAAAATAGAAAAAATCAAAAGTTATTGATAAAAGCTTACAAAAAGGCAAATATAAATTTACCTCTGGTATTGATTGGGAACACTCATACCGATTCTGATAAAAAATATCTTAAAGAGTTAAAAGAACTTATTATAAAACTTGGTATAGAGGAAAAAGTAATTTTTCCGGGCTTTCAAAAAAACCCGTATCCTTGGATAAAAAATGCTGAACTATTTGTAATGTCATCAAATAGTGAAGGATTGCCTTTAGTATTGGTAGAAGCACTTATACTAGGAACAAAAGTGGTTAGTACTGATTGTCCGACAGGACCTAGTGAAGTCTTGATAGATGAGTTAAAAGAGTTTTTATCTCCTATAAATGATATAGAAAAGCTGGCAGAAAATATAAAAAAAGCTCTTATAAAATATCCTAAAATAAAAGAATCATATATAAAAAAATTTAAAGCCGAATATTCTGTAAACCAATATCTGGAGTTATACAATGAAACAAAACTTTTATAAAAATATTGACCTATTTTTTCTTTTTATTTATTTTTTTTCTCTGCCTGTTTCTCACTTTGCCGCGGTACAATCAATTTCAGGTATACTGTTTTTACTTTCTTTTCTTATAAAAGAGTATAATCAAATCAAACTTTCACTAATATTAAGATATAAAAATATCATATATGTTTTTTTGATATTATTAACACTTGCTTTAATTTCGCTTTTTTATACCCCTGATATAAAAGAGAGTTTAAAGGAGATAAAAAGCGAACTGATACAAAGTTTTGTTGTACTGTTTTTACTAATATATTATATATATCTATCAGAGAATGAGAAAATTAAAAAAATTTTATATATTATTCTTTCTGTTTTATTTATACACACAATTATCAATATATTTATCTGGTTTCAAAACGGAGGCTGGCCATATAGAGGTGGAGGACTTTTAGATTCAGGAGGTGGAGAAAGATTTGGTATTTGGGCAACATATATGCTTGCCATCTCTATAGCACTACTATTTTCAAAATATAAAAAAACTGCGATGATATTTTTGATTGTTTCTATAATTTCTATAATTGCAAATCAAACAAGAGCAACATTTGTTGCGACACTTTTGATATTTATTTCTACCATATTTCTTATTCCCAATAAAAAAATAAAAATATCAATTTTGTCATTAGTATTCGTTTTGTGCGGACTATTTTATACTTACTCATCACATTTGCCAAACAGATACAACATAAAACATACCATATCAAATTTTAAAAAAGTTATTGATACACCTCCTAATAAATTTCAAAATATAGGTATGGAATATAGTACATATACTAGACTTGCTATGTGGAAATCAGTTATACTATATCGCATTAAAGACCCATGGATACCACAGGAATATGGCAGATTTTTATATGGAAAAAGTATAAAATTAAACTTTAAAAATGAACCAAAAAATTTGCCACTACATATTTATGCCCAAACTCATAACGAATTTATTGGAATGCTATACTCTTTAGGAGTTGTAGGCTTAATTACATTTTTATATTTTTTATATTTTCAATTAAAAATATCCTACATCCTATCTAAAATAGATTCAAATTCAATATATCAAATTTTTGGGATTTTTACATTTTTGGGAACAATCGGTTTTATAGGTTCAATGATGTTTGGTAGTTTTTTCGGTGATAGTGAAGCAAAATTTTTCTATCCTTTGTATGGAATGATACTTGGTATATATCTGAAAATAAAAAAATGAAAAAGATATATTTAATAAGGGCAAACAAAACAAAATTTGGCGGGGCTGAAAATTATCTATCTAGACTTTCTGATGAATTTAAAAAAAATAAGATAAATATAGAGATAAAAAATTCTATTTTTCCGAAATTTTTACCATCTTGGGTACGAGCTATTTTGTTCAATCTATATATATGTCTTACCAAAGGAAAGAAATTCTATTTTTCACTTGAGAGAATTACTTGTACTGATATTTATAGAGCCGGGGACGGTGTACATAAAGTTTTTATGGACATAGAGAATAAAACATATTTAAATCCTTTAAATTTGGTTTATTTATACATAGAGAAAAAAATATTTCAAAATGCTAAAAAAATTATAGCTATTTCCAATATGGTAAAAAATGATATTATTAAAACATATAATATTCCGCAAGAAAAAATTGAAGTTATCTATAACGGAATAAAATTAAAACCTTTTGATTATGAAAAATCATGGATAAAACTCTCTAAAGAATTTAACTTATCTCCCAATGAAACTGTTTTTCTTTATGTCGGAAGCGGTTTTAAAAGAAAAGGGGTAAAAGAGTTCATGGAGATACTATATAGGTTAAAAAATAAAAACTTTAAAGCTTTTATAGTAGGAAAAGAAAAAAATTTAAAATTTTACAAAAAATTATCAAACAAGCTAAATCTATCAGATAAGATAGTATTTACCGGTCCAAGAAAAGATGTAAATGATTTTTACACAATAAGTGATATATTTTTATTTCCTACACATTATGAACCTTTCGGCAATGTTATATTGGAAGCAATGAATTTTTATAATGTTGTAATAACTACAAGCTTTTGCGGAGGCGGGGAAATTATAAACAAAGAATTTATCATAAAAGACAACAATACAATATCTGATAAAATAGATATGCTTATGCAAGATAGTGCAAAAATAGAAAAGATAAAAAAAGAAAACTTTGAAATAGTAAAAAATTTTACCATAGAAAAAAATGCAAAAAAAACTATGAAGGTTATAAATGAATATCTTCATTGAACTTCCGACATGGCTTGGCGATGCTGTTATGACAACTTCCGCCATTGAAGGATTGATTGAAAAGTATCCAGGTGCAAAGTTTACATTTTTTGGCTCTTATATATCAATTGAAGCTTTAAAAGCTCATCCAAACTGTATTAAAAGTATAGTTGATGAGAGTAAAGAGAGTAAAACAAGACTATTTTGGCTATATAAAATAGCTAAAAAACTGGGTCAATTTGATATGATGATAAGTTTTAGAAGCTCATTTATGAGTATGCTATTTTTAAAATTTATAAGAGCTAAAGAAAAATTACAATACAAAAAAAGTGTTTTTCATGGACATCAAGTAGAAAAATA
>JALUWO010000313.1 GCA_027019405.1 Candidatus Altimarinota bacterium
GTCTCAATCCCCTTGAAATCGGGTCTATTTGTAATATCTATTTACCCCTAAAATAGGGAGATTTATTTCTTAAAAAAAACTTATTGTGTAAAATTAAGTAAATTTTAAGAAATGAGACCCCTAAATCTTAGGATTTTCTATTTTTTAAAAAACTTAAATAAAACTTTAACAATGATAAGTTAAATAACTTATTTATAATATTATTATATCATATTTTTACATCATTTCCAAAAAAACATAAGGATTATCAATATCTATAGCACTTTGTAAGGCAATAGAGCCTTTTTTGATTTTATAAACTCTCAAGTCATCTTTTTGTTCATGCATAAGAGCTATAACTTTTTCAAGAAGCGGAATTATCTCCTTTATAGTGGCATCCGGATATAGGTAGACTGATCTTTGTATCCTAAAAGCCTCTCTTTCCATAGCTTTTGCAATTTTAGAGAGTCTTTTTTCATTGCTTATATCATAAGTTATAAGAAAATTTGCTCTTTGCATTATTCTTCCTCTTTGATGGTTGCTAAGATATAGCCATTATGATCTATGATATAAACAGGAACTTTTTTTGAGAGTTTATACAAATCATTTAGATATATTTTTATTGATTTGTTGATATAAACATGGGATATATGTTTGTAGCCTAATAGCATAGGTAGTCCATTTGAATAAAACTGAAGATATGTTGGTAAAATTTTTATCTTTGTATTTGGATTTTTAAAGATAAGCTCTTTTTTCATCTAACTATCTCCTTTCTACTAAAGCAAGCTCTAGTAGAAATTCCCCTCACTAAAGCTTTGCCTTCGGCAAGAGAAACACTCATTATTTTTATTTTTATCTGTGTTTTTTGAAAACTTGAGTGTTTCATTTCATTTATCCTCTATGATTGCTCTTAGATTTGCTATCTCTTTTGATATATTTGGCTCCAAACCGTCCCACAACTCTTTTAGCGGTTTGTATAGCTTTTTTCTACCATCATATTTTAGATACACTCCACCGTTTTTTCTGCTAAAATCCTTTATATCCACCACCTTTTCATCTATGATAATCTTTACAAACTGATTTATTCTGTCTCTAAAAAGCTCCAATATATCAGAACTCAAAGCTTGGTGAGATCTAAAAGGAGTATGAAGATATGAAATACTTGGATCAAAACCATTTGCCATAAGTCTCACGGTAAGCAAACTATAAAGTAGGGTATAAAAGTAGCTAAGAAGTGCATTTAAAGGATCTTTTGGTGGTCTTTTTGTCCTTTTGCTGCTATGAAGTCTCTTTGAAAATAGTGAAAAGTAGTGACTAAAATATTCTCTTGAGAAGCTCCCCTCGATGCCTAAAAGTTCCTCTATATCTTTTGCTTGTTTTAATTTTAAAAGATAATGGGAGTTATCTAAAGTTATATCATTGATTCCAAGTTGAAAAGTATGTCTTTTTATCTTCTCACGAATAATATATTGTGCTATATAGAGCCTTTTAGATAGTGCTTTATACTGTTTTAG
>JALUWO010000314.1 GCA_027019405.1 Candidatus Altimarinota bacterium
TTAAAAGAGCAAAAATGAAAAATAGAATCAGCAATATTATTATTGAATGCTTATAAAATAAATAATCCTAATAATAAGAAGATAGATGAAACTTTAAAAAAATTAAGTAAATTAATAAGTAATTTAATATCATGAAAAATTAAATCAAGTAATTTTAATAATGAATTAATAAATACATTAAAACAAGTTTTTCCTGATTGAAAAAATAGAATGTGAACAACAGAAAATAATATAATAAAATTATTTAAAAGTAAAAAATGAGAAGAATTAAGAATATCAGTTTTAAATTATATTAGAGATGATCTTAATAGTTATAAATTAACAGCTTCAAATATTTTAGAAACAAATTTTAATCAATCAAAAATAGATAACAATTTTATAAGCAAAATATCAACAGCATTATTAACTAATAATACTTGAAATATAAAAACTGAAATAGAAAATAATAAATTCTTAATATCTTACTTAAAAGAAAATTGAACACCTATAGATGATTTTATTAATAAAATGTTAGAATTAGAACAAAAATTAATAGATAAAAAGAAAGAAATAAATATAGCTCTGAAAGCAAAAGAAGCTTGAATGACTGAAGATAAATATGAAAAATTATTAAATAAAATAATGATTAACAAATGAGTTAAAATACTTATTTTTAATCAATTTATGGACTCAATTACAGATAATAGGTGAAAAGTAAAGAATCCTAAAAACTATAATAACATTAAAGAATTAAATTTATACTCAGATATAGAAGGTTTTGGTTTTTGGAATTTATCAGATAGCAATACTGATATAGCAGGTTTAATATTAGAAACAGCAGTTATAGAAGTTGCTTCACTTGCAGCTTGATTTTTTACTGGTGGTGGCTCAGAAGTAGTTTGAAATGCTATAGTTGATGGTTTATGGTTAAGAAGAGGAGCAGAAGTTATAGAAGATGTATCAACTTTATCTAGAACTGATGAATTATTTAATACAATTAGAATTTGAGATACAACTTATAGAGTATCTAAATTTTGAAAAGCTGCTTATTTCGTATGAGATACCTTAGTATCATGATCTTGATTCTATCTTTGATATGGTGCAGTTCAAAGTCTTGCAGAATGAAAAAATATGTATTCTTTGCAATGATGGTGAGAAACATTAGCTTTTACTTGAGCTTTTAAAGTTTTAGAATGAATGGAAGGAATCTTAAATATTAAGTTAGATCCTAAAAAACCATTAAAAGAACAAAAGATAATTCTTACAAAACAATTAGTTTTAGAGTGAACTACATTTTCAGCTTTAGGATTATGAATTCAAGGTGTATTATTTAAACCTGGAGACTGGGATGCTGAAACAATATTACAAGCATTAGAAATGGTAATTGCATTTAAACTTATGTGAAGATGATCTGATTTTGTAATTAGTAAAATAGGAGGAAAAGTAAAGATTAGTATTAAAAAACCATTCAGTTGATGACATAGGGCTAAGATAGATATACTAGACTGAGCT
>JALUWO010000315.1 GCA_027019405.1 Candidatus Altimarinota bacterium
AGTCTGTTCAATCTCTGTTTGGCAACTTCATATCTTTGGATATTGATGTTTTGCTCCTGTTTGAGCATCTTGTGATCAATGCTGTCAAGTGAACAATCCTTTTTTATTGGCTGCAGTGATGTTTGAATATTTGCAATCTCATCTGTAAGTGCTACTATTTCAGTTTGAATTATATTTTTAAGTTCTTGTTTTTGTTGTTGTGTCATCTTATTTCCCATATTGAGGAGTGTATTATACAATGGATTTACATAAAAGGGTAGGGTGTAATAATACTTCGTTTTTAGCTGTTTTGTAAAATATTTGCAATGAGGTATAATTATAAACATATTAAAAAAAGCACCCTTCACAAAAATAGTAAGATGAGTAAAAATTAGATGCAAGAACAGCAAAAACATTCCCTTATAAAAACATATGCAACAGCAATGTTTATGTTAGCACTCTTAGATGAGTGGAGCAGGGCAGAGCGTATCGGTGTGAGTGCAAAGATATATAACCGCCTTGTTCAAAAACACAATAATTTTCACAAACAGATAAATGAAGTAAAATACAATAAGAAGAAAAACTATTCCAAAAAATGCTCTTTATTTATAAAGGCAAGTGCCTATACAGTTGTTGTGTGGGATAGAGTGATGCAAGAGACAAAGGGAAGCATGATCTCTGCAAACACTGTTATCCATAACCTCTATAGATTAGACGCTGATAATTTTACAAAAATATATGGACTTGATGAAGATATTTTTAAAAAGCTAAACTCTAAATCATGCGGTGTGACACTAGCAAGCTGCAGAGTGGCAAGATTGTTGCATGAAGAATTGCAAGAACAGATTTTAGAAGAAGAGGGTGATGTGAAAAATATCTATGAGCAGTAGCATCTTTTATGAATTGATACAGATGCGTTAAATTAAAAACAACAGGAGAAAAAAATATGGAAGACTTACGTGATAATAATTACGGCTACGAGTTGCCAGAGGCAGTAATAGAGCATATTGAAGAGTGTGAAGAAGATAATGATGAAGAGCGATTAGAGACACTTGATATGATTTTAGATCTGTGTGATCATACAGATCTAAAAATGCTGAGTGACTATAGTGCCATCGAGGATATGCTCAATGATTATATCAATTTACAAAACGATACCGGCGCCCTTTTAGAATTTATACTTGAGCGCAAACAAAAAGAGTGTGGTGTTCTTTAAAAGAAGAGCAGGGTAGAACTAAACAGGAAGGAATATTAGAGACCTCTAAAATAACTTCCACATTTTTTACAAAATGAAAAGTCTAGATCTTTAAATTTCCCATATTGAGGATACTTTTACAATATTTTCCAAAAAGAGCAGGGGGTGTTAAAGTACTTCGTTTTTCTCAATATGGTAAAATCTCTTAACTAAATCGAGGCAGTATCATGGATTTATATCAAACCAGCTTAGAAAACCTACAGGCATTAACACTTAACATAAACGATGAGTTCTTCACTTATGATCTTAAAAACAT
>JALUWO010000316.1 GCA_027019405.1 Candidatus Altimarinota bacterium
TCTCTTTTTGAATTTCATCATCTTTTATATTTAAAATTAAACTATTAAGAGCTTCTTTGCTATCTTCATTAAAATGATTATCAATTTTTATTGTTTGGATAAGCATAGATATACAACTTTTATCTATCTTCAAAATAGCTTTTGACATAGGTTCAAAAAGCTGAACACTTCTAAGTGGATATTCTAAAAAATAATCTAAAAATTGTTGCCAAATATGGTTATCTTGTGCTAATTGAATAATAATATCTTTCAATAAGTCTCGCTCTGATTTCAGAAGATTTAAACGTTGATTATTATTGGATTTAAAATATACAGCTTTTCTAATTGATTCAAATTTTAAAAGATAATTATTTGATTTAAATGCTAAATTAAGTGTTTCTTCTATATTTAAAATATTTGTTAAGTATATAATTTTAAACATATCTTTCTTAATATTAGCAATTTCTACTAAATCATCAAAAAAATATTTATATGCAATAAAAACAAAAAAATCTAAATATGTATCAAATCTATACCCAAAACCTCTCTCAACTCCTGCAATAAAGCTATAAATTTGCTTAAAATTTAAATTTTCAATTCCTTTTTTATAGTTTTCAAACAATTCTTTTTCTTGATGATAAGAAGGTAATCCTTCAATATTATTAACTTTTACTCCACTATCTTTAATGGTACCAATAAAAAAATCTTTTATATCGTGAACAAAATTATCAAAATAATTAATCTTGCATAAGTGGTCATAAAAGATTCTATCGTTATCAAGATATATAATTAATGGTATAAGTTTCATTTTTTTCTTTGTGTTATTTTCATTAATAACTGCTAAGATTAAATTTTGATAAATTATTTGCTCATCTTGATTATGGTAGCCATATCTCAAAGATTGCAAATCAATATTATAAGTATTTTTCATATCCTTATAGATATTCTTAAAATCGTTACCTAAAAATTTTCTATTATCAAATAATTTGTAATAGCTTTCTAATATGTGTTTATCAACTTCTTTATAGTTTTGATTTTTTTCTAAACTATTAATCAATAAGGGTGTTAGTTGCTCTTCCATATCAAACACTCCTCATCATTTAGTTCATCCCATAATTTATTAAAAGCATTCAGTATATGCTGAGCATTTTTTACTTCTTGTAATATATGATGAGATGCACCTAATTGATTTACTGATATTCCCAATGACCAAACTTTTGGCTTTTCAAGTGGAAAAATTAGAAATCTATCATGAAAATCATATCCATTTGAACCTATTTTGCCTCTAACTTCTAAGTTTAAAAACAAAAACTTTTTATCATCTTTATTAAATTCCTCTATCATTTCATTTTTAGCTTCATTCTTACTATTTTTTTGTTTGAGTGCCCATAACGCTCCATCCGGACACCTCTGCCGTTTGAGATCGGACAGTTTAAGAGTAGATATTTTCTATGGTGTTATTTTATCACAAGTGTCCGAATGATTTCCTAATATTCACTAATTTTTAT
>JALUWO010000317.1 GCA_027019405.1 Candidatus Altimarinota bacterium
CAGTGCATATTTTCAGCATTTAGCAATTCAAGACCTTCAAAACCATAGTATAACGCTTTAAAACTCTCTTTTACTTCTTAAATTTTCCTCTTTTCGGGGAAATTAACTATTATAAAATACTCCATTACTTTTGAAATTTATTTAAAATAGTAGTATAATTTTATCTAAGTCGTGAAGTGAGGTTACGATAAAGTACCGTTTTTCGGTTTACCCGTGGAGGTTTAAACTTTTTTCGTCTCACTCCCAACTATTTTACTGCATAAAAATTAACTACGAACTCCCTATTATTAAACTCTTTTAATACTATATGACATTACTAAGAAACAAGCCTGTTGACATAGAGTTTAAAGAGTTGTCGTGAAAATATGATACAAAAAGAAACATTTAAGTCTTCTAAAGTAGCCAAAAGTGGTACTAAGCTTGCTGTTTGTGTAAATATGGTATTATTTTTTATTCAAAAGGAGAATATATGTGCAAAATAATCAGTCAAGAGTGGCCAGATATTTAATATCTGCTACTCGTTAGCGTTTTTTAACCTTTCGTTTTTCCTTTTCTTCCAGCTTAATTCAATTCCGAGTTTTCTAAATTCTGAAAATACACTTTTCCCATATTTATGATGATATTGCAAATGCTTTATATATTTGTGATACAAGTAATAATTTCGTCGTATTGGACCTGCTACAAGAGACAAGACAGATTCCTTGTGGAAAGTTTTGTTGTTTACGCCAAGTGCAATATACTCATACTCTCCAAGTAAGTCAAGCAGTATGTTTTTTACTTGTCTGCCATCTGTATTTTTTTTAAATCTACAAATATGTTCATCATTCCTACTTTCTGGTAAAAGTCTCATATCCTTATCACTTTGCTCGCCATGAAAAACAAATCGTCCATCAGTTAAAAATACACCAAACGCATTATGTATTTCAAAGACTTCAAATGGTTTTTTCCTCTCTATCACATCTAAATCTTTTATAAGCTCATTGATAGCGTTTTTTATGATTCTTCTACTTTGATGTGTCTCTGTAATACCAAACTGTTTTGTATTCCATTCATTGTTCTTTTCAAACTGTTTTCTGTTTAATCGAAATTGATTAGCTGCAATGCCAATTGAAAAAACAAGCATTAATGATCCAAGGACTTTAATAACATTTATAATTTCATTATTGAAAGATAATAAAGATGCAATCATTAATATTGCAAGAAGAACTCCACCTAACAGCCATAAAATATTTTGTTCAACTTTTCCACACCATTTGTCTTTTTTAAAGATATTACAGCGTTGCCGAAATATGTTTTTGATGTAATTTTGCATATTTATTCTTTTCCTTCTTGCCTACTTGCCATCTCTTTAAGCTCTATGCAGTTTTTTATCATCTCTATAGTGATATTGTTTTTTTTGCAGAAGGCTCCTGTTTTTGTTAGTTCTAACATTTCAGGGTATCTGCTACTCCAGCTTTTAATAGTTGTATCACTTTTATTTA
>JALUWO010000318.1 GCA_027019405.1 Candidatus Altimarinota bacterium
AATTATTTTAATAATTCTATTATATATTTATTTTTAAATTTTTCAAGAGATTTTTATTCTTTTATTTTCTTTAATACTGCAATCCATCTATCTCTATTTGTTCAAATAGGATAACAAGTAACTAAATAAATTCTATCTTTATAAAATGTAAAATCTTTTTTATATTGTTGTTTTTTTATTATAAAAATCTTTTCTACTTTATATTTAATTTTATTTCAAATTAAATCTTCAAAATTAACAATAGAACCTTTTTTAAAATTCATAATCCAATATTTTCAAATAACTCACTTTCAACTTGAATGAGTTAAAATGATATTTTTATACTTCATTAGTATACCATAATTGATAAGTTTATCAATAGCTTCCTGAATAGTTTTAATATTTCAATTATTAGATACATATCTAATAACATCAATTATAGGAAATGTTTTATTTTTTACATCAATATACCTAATATTTGCTAAATCATTATTTGTTTGTATTTCTTTTAAATTACTATTTCATCAAGTTAAGTTATTTACTTCTTTCTTATTTTTTTTATTAAATCATAAAGTAATTTTATCTCAATTATCTTTTAAAATTTCTAAATTTTTTTCTTTAATTATAAAAATATTATAATCTAAAATAAAATTTTTTATACTATTAAAATATCAACTTATAGTTCAATATTTATCTAAAAAGTAAGTTGATATAAGAAAAGAAGAAATAACAACCATTCCTAATATAGTCAATTCCATTAAGTAATAAAATATTTTTTTTATTGTTGTTAACATTTTAATTTTTTAAATTTTTAAATATAAGTTAGTTATTGAAATAACTCTCAATTCTCATATATATTTCAAATTATTTTTATATTATTTTTGTGTTCATAATAAATCGTTATTAAATAAATATTCAAGTATTTTTTCCATTGCTTCTAATAATGATAACTTTGATAAATTTAAAACTAATTCTCATTTTATAAAAACACAAAAATAATTATTTCATAATTGCAAACTATCTTCATCAGTTAAAGAAGATAAAACAAATTCTATTGCTTCTTCTATTGTTAAAGTTTTAATTAAGTTATAAAATTATTTTAACAATTGTATTATATTTTTATTTTTTATTTTGTCAAGAGATTTTTTATTCATATAAATAATTACTTGCCTGATAAATTTTCGAATTATCTTTTATTAAATTATGAAAGTTTTTATAAGTTTTAATTTTTCAGAAATATTTTTTAAACCATCTCTGTCTGTATTTTAAATCTTTTCTACTCATAAAATAGTTATTAAACAGATAATGAACTACCACCACTTATAACTAAGTGGTGGTTTCGTAGCTAAAACTAGGAGATAAGAAATTATCTTCTAGTCTTAGTCTAACAGGGTTATTCATAAACCCCCTACACACTCAAGCAAGAATATTTTTCTTACTTTCTGTGCTTACATTTAATTTATCTAGTGCTTTCACTAATATGTTTGCAGAACCATTT
>JALUWO010000319.1 GCA_027019405.1 Candidatus Altimarinota bacterium
GAACGGAGATGAGTTTATTTTTAGAAGAGTGTTGCGTGATTATGCAATGTCAACTTTTAATTTAAAAAGTCCTATTAGCAAGGCAAATAGACGGTTGCTCATGACATATTTTGAGAGTAATTGCCTTGCTGTTAATAATAATAATTACATGAGACCTATGAAATAGAGAGTTAGGCTTTTTTTGTGCAACATCTCTTCGGCGTAGTGCGGCTTTTAATATTGTTACCTCTTCTGAAAGTTCTACAACTTTTTCTCTTAGAAGTAAATTTTGTTGAGAAAGTCTTTGATCCGCAAATTTAACATCAATTTTTTTATTTTGCATATTAATAGGATTACTAAGGCGCATCTTTTCATACTCATCAATTATAGATCGCCATTTTAGGTGTTTGAGTCGCAACGCATCTTTTTTCAATATATATTTTTGCTCATTTTTTGTTGCTAAATTAATCATATGGTCCGCAACAGTAGTTGGTGTTATTTTAATATTTTTACGAAGCATATGCTCACATGTCTTTTTCAGCAGTTGCAATCTTTGTTCTTTTGCTTCATCAAGAAAGTATTCTATGTTTGATTTTTTATTTTTTTCCATAATGATAGTTTCCTTTTTTTGTTTGTCTGAGGCTCATATATTCTATAAGCTGGGCAATAGCCGGTTTATTTCCATCTTCAATCTCTTTAATCATGCTTTTGTAGTATTTCTTTGCAAGATTTGCAACTTTAAAGTAGACTTCAGTTGAAGCAGGGTTTTTATGTCCAAGCATATTTTGTGTGAGTGCTCTTGCTGTATCTATGCCAATCTCCGGTACTGACAGACCAATATCAGCCATGGCTACTGCGAACATATGACGCAGAGAGTGAATTCCTTTAGCTTTATGAAGTTGTTTGATATGAAAATAGTTTTCATCTTCTGGATTCAAAGGGTACTTTTCTTTTAATTGTTTCAGTCGTTTGGTAAATAATCTATTGACTTGTACTACAGAAAGCCTATTTCCAGTAGAAGTTGTAAAAACAAAAGGGTGTTTTGCTACATATTCAGGTATTTGGACTATGTAGCGAAAGGTTTTAAATACTTCTGATTCTAAATAATGTGTTATAAAAGTAAGTGGTCCATATTCAAGGGGAATGGGGTATTTAAAAGCTATATCCACATGAGGCTTGTCAACATTCGGATCTATATTATAGCGTTCTTTTAAAAGTGATACACGAGGTATCTCAAGCATTGGAGAGTACATATCACTTCTTGGATCAATTAAATACACTTCTCTATTTTCATAATCTATGTCTAACCAAGTTAAAGAGAGTGCCTGTCCAACTCTTGCACCTGCACCTCCACAAAGAAGATATAAAAGTTTCTCTTGTGGTTCGGACATATCAAGTAATTCATAAAAAAAATAAAAAGGGAAGAACTTATCTTCATTTCCACTATTATTTGTTTTTAATGGTCTTAAAATAGATTTCTTCTTTCCATAAATTTC
>JALUWO010000320.1 GCA_027019405.1 Candidatus Altimarinota bacterium
TAAAAACGACCTCATTTAAGCCTCTAAAACTTAAACCAGGAGTGCTAAACTACTTCGCAACTCACAAAACCCCTTACAGAGCGTCACTTTAAGCAAAGAATCACGAGAACCTGCATTATGTTAATCACTATAAAACCTTAAATCATTGATTTAAGCTGGTAATTACAAATTATATATATAATACTAATTATTTTAATTACAAGGAATATTATGGCACTATCTACAACATTTAAGACTATATCATCAGTAGCTCTACTTTCAATCATTTTTGCAGGATGTTCTGCAATGAGACCAGAAGCAGTAAATAATAAATCATTAGGCGACAACTATTTATATGCCAGTCTCAATAACGATTACAAAATTAAAGAATTTAGTAATCAAAGTAATATTGGCAGAGGTTTTATTGTTAATACTTATCGACCATTTGGCTTTAAAAATGATTTTTACATAACATCAAATGTAGGATCTTGTTTATGGAATAAAAAAGGGAAAACTTATTCAAAATATGAATCACTTGAGACAAGTATGGATGTTACTCAATTATTTGTTAATATAATAATATTTCCTTTAGCTTTACCTCTTGGATTTGACTGTTCTAATTATCATGCTTTTAATTATAAATCTTTTGATAATGACATGAAAAATTTATTACCTCAATTTGATGCAAAAAAATTAGTGCAAATCTACAATACACTCATAGAAACTGAGCATACAAAAGAAAATAAGATAAATAAAAAGATAGATCAACTAGACAATATATCGTTACAAAAACTTGAACAAATAAAATCAAAATATTTAGCTACTGATACTGATGCAATCACAAAAAAAGTAAAGATTATTGATAAAACTGGACTTTACAATAATGAAAAACTTCCAGAAAAACTTAGTATTTACAAAAATAATTTTCCAAATCCAAAACTCCTTCAAAAAATTAGTTATACAAATATTGTGAATAACTCTTTCCCTTGCACTACGGTTAGTGGATGTGTCTCTAGTATGAATAATAATCGTGGATCAATTGAAGAAAAATATCAACATGATATAGAATTTGTTTCACAACAACACAATAAATTTCTTCAAGAAGATGTAAAAGATTATACAGAACTTAGTAAATTCTACAATGTAGAAAATAATCTTAAAGAATCTTCGATTAAAATTAAAAAGAAAGGCATAACTAAAAATATTTTTTACACTGTTGATGTAAAATCAAATAAGTTACCACTGAGTCAAAAACTTTTATCAACTGTAACAGTAACGCAAGTAAACTACTCTGATGTATTTCCAAAATATAAAAATAAAGATAAAAACATAGAAATAGTATTTAGTCCACAGACAAAAAGTTATAAGCTTATAAATAACACAAATAAGTTTATTCAAATAAAATCAATTAGTCTTTACTATGATGGTAATATATATAATCTCACATTAAGTAAAAATAATAATTCTATTGCTACAGAATTATCTCCTCAAG
>JALUWO010000321.1 GCA_027019405.1 Candidatus Altimarinota bacterium
CTTTATTTACTAAATATTTATAAGAACTAAATAAACTATCTACTGTATTTTCATCAATAGTCATAGCTATTCATAAATGGGTTTTTCTTATATTATCAAAAACTAATTCTTTCTTAGAAATAACATCTTTAAAAGTTCATTTTCAGGTAATTGTTTTTCTATTCTTATCATGAATTTCTTCTGGTCAATCAATACTCCAAGCTAAGCAAATCTGTTGTTCATTTATAAATTTCAATTTTTCTTCATCAAAGTATAATCAAGTAGTACAAAAAGATATATCTAAATCTTTAGATAACTCTTTAGCTAATTTTCTAGCATACTTAACTCCATAAACAATTTCATCCCAAAATAACAAAGGTTCTCAACCAAGTAAATGTAATAATTTATTTTTTCAAGGACTATATAACAACAAATCTATCATATTTTTTAAAGTATCTTTTTTAATTACCTTTTTATTAGTTTTATCAACAAAACAGTATAAACATCTCAAAGGACAAAAGTCTCATAAAATTATTTTAATAAAATATATTTGTTTATCAAACTTTTTTAACTTTTTCAATTCCATATTATTATTTTTTAGTTAAATAATCTAATGTATCATTACACCATTTCTTATAATAATTTCCTATTAACATACTACAATAACCATTCTTTTTGTTAGCAACCATATATATAACTACTCTTCTACAACTATTAAAATCATCTTCTTTTTTAAATCATTCTTTACAAATTTTTATTTTTTTATATAATGAATAATTCATTAGTGATAATCTAAAATAATCATACTCTCAGTTAGGATTAATATATCACAGTTCATTAAAATATCATTTTTTATAATATTCTTTTAATATTTTATTAAAATCAGAGATCATTAAATTTCTTTTATTTTTATCTCTAATATTTTCTATTTTACCTAGATTTTTATGCTCATCTGATCATAAATAATAATTCATATATTTATCAGCTAATTCAATATTTCTTATTTTTATAAAGGTATATAACAATTGATCTCATCAAAATTTCTTTCTGAGCCTAAAATATTCTCCTCTATTTTTTACTTCTCTAAATTCTTTTATTATAATATTTACTAAGTTATATTTTTCTTGTATTTTATTAACAAAATAACTAAAATTTTTTTTACCTTTTAATGCTTCTTTTAATAAAATTTCTTTCTGTTTTTTATTACTAGTTTTTATTTCACTATTTTTTTTATTATTTAAATTAGGTCAAACAGAAACTAAATTACTTTTAGAACTTAAATTAATATCATTATCCTTTTTCTTTCAAACAAAAAAATATATATTTAAAAGTATACTGAATATCAGCAAAAACATCAAAAAAGTACTTCTCCTCATAATTAATTATTAATTATTAAAATTAACACCAACCTCAACTTCCATGACTTCCATGACTTCCATGACTTCCATGACTTCCATGACTTCCATGACTTCCATGACTTCCATGACT
>JALUWO010000322.1 GCA_027019405.1 Candidatus Altimarinota bacterium
TCACCAAGATATAACGGTGGTGGCTATGGAGGGGGCGGATATTATGATGATTGTGATGATTTTGATTGTTATGACGATTGTCATCATGATTTTTTAGATCATTGTCATAATGACGATAATGATTTTGATGATGACTGGGATGATTGAGTTAAATTGTGAATATAGATAAGAAGATGCAAATCTTCAAAAATCAATTGAAAAAGGAGAAAACATGACTAAGGAACAAATGATCGAGAAGTGGGTGCAAAACAGTAGATTTGTCAACAAAAAATGGGGAGCAATTGCTTATAGAGTTAAGGATTCAATAGAATATTTATCAGAAGTTAGCAATTTAAGCTTAAAAAAATTGCTTTTAAGAATTGGCGTGGAAGAGTATCAGAGCGGGAAAGAAGAAGATACATGTAACACTCTTTATATTTTTATAGCAGCTAAGGATGTAAAACATGGGCGGTGGTCAAAATGGGTAAATATCTATTTAACCCTAGACAAAAGATTTTTAAAAAAGAAAGTGAGAGAAAAATTATTTCCTCATTCTTTGGTTTGTTTAGACTCAAACAAAATAAAAGAGCTTGAATAAGTTTTTAAAGAGATAGTTTTGCTATCTCTTTCTCTTTTTTGATATAATATCCATAGATTTTTTCAAAACATATCTTACAATATTCTCCTATTCTATTTATCTACTTATAACTTTTTTTAAGATACAATAATATCAAGCAAGGTCATATAGTTATAAATAACTGCAAATTATGTATATAAGGTAAAGAAAGCCATTATAAAAGAGCTTGCTAAAATCTTTGAATGTAATGACAGAGCATTAAGAAACAATCTTAATAAACTACTACAGAAAAAATTTCTAAAAAAAATAACAAATGAATACTATATGATTAACCCAGAGCTTTTTTGGATTAGAGGCTTAAATGATAAAGATTGGCAACAGCTAAAAGAGAAATTTGAAAATCTGGATTATTAAAGAAAAATATCAAATCCTCATTTATATTTATTTTCACTGACTGCGAATAGCAGTCAGGTATCCGCCAATTTTTACTAACCTTAATATGAGCTTAAGTAATATATATTATATTCTATGATTTAAGTTAATACAAAATTTAACTTTGATACAATTTGGTATAAAGAACATAGAAAAAGGATAGATTTTTGGATATATTAGGGGTAATTCTTTTATTTTTTGGTGCTGGAATATTAATTGCATATCCCTTAGTTTGGATTGTAGGTTTTATTTTTTTAAACAATGAAAACTTTAAAAATATAAAAAACAGATTAAGAATTGTAGTAGCAATTATTATTGGAATTTGGCTATATAATCTGTCTATGATGCCAAATGCAGGAGATGTAACTGAAATGATTCAAAAATGGTATCCAAAAGCAAAAAATATAAAAATTAATACCATAACCAAAAGTAAAATAGAAAGCAATACATATTATGCTTATGTTAATTTTGGTT
>JALUWO010000323.1 GCA_027019405.1 Candidatus Altimarinota bacterium
AGGAGAAAACTTAACCAAAAAAACTAATTAAAGTGTTTCAGTTTGGAACACTTTAATAGCTAAATTGAATCATATACTAACTCCTTGAGTTTGGTAATTTGATTCAAATTTAGTGTTGTTCTTTAACATAGAAAAAATAATACGAATGAGTTTATTTGCAACTGCGATAACTGACTGCTTGAAGGTCTTGCCTTCATTTCGTTTTTTTTCATAATATGCTTTTAAAGTCTCATTCCAGACAGTAGCAGCTCTTGCCATATGCCAAAGTATTCTTCTTAAATGTGAGTTTCCTCTTTTGGAGATTGAACCTTTAACATTTACAGAAGTACCACTCTGATATATGGTCGGATCAGTACCAATAAAGGCGGTAAGCTGTTTATAAGTTACGAAGTTGTCAATATCACCAAGTTCAGTTAAAAATGAAGCTGCACTAGGTTTACCTACTCCACCAATTGAAGTAAGTAAATCCATATCGTCATGGTGATGTTCATCAACAAACTTTTCTATTGTTTCATTAAATTCGTCTAGTTGAGTTTGTAAAAACTCTAACTGCTTGATTTTTGAGACTAAGATTTTTTCTAAAGATTGGTTGTTAATACCAATAGAGTTTTTAGCCATCAAGAGTATCTCTTTGGCATCAACTTTAGGTTTAGCACCTCTATTGGTATCACAAGCTAAATAGCTTGCTATTTTCTTCTCTTTTAAGTTTCTAATGATTCGTTTACTAGGAGCTTGCAAGAGCAGATTTAAACTGCTTTTTAAAAAGATATTTGTGTTCTTTAACATTTCTGGGAATACCTGATTGACTAGAGATTTTATATCTGTCTTTATGGCAGATATTTGATTAGTTAGTTTCTCTTTTTCTCTAACGATAGGTTTAATTGTTTCAAGATCAGAAGCACTAGACAATCTAATAGTGGCATAGTTTCTCTTCGCAAAGATAGAGATAATATGTGCATCTTTAGCATCAGTCTTAGTTTTTCTGATAGTCATGGATTTAGTAAATGCATGAATAAACAATGGATTCACTACAGACACATTTAACCCTTGCTCTAATAAATAAGAGAGTAGAGTTAAATGATAAATGCCTGTAGCCTCCATTACAATCAAAATCTCATCTTTAGAGAATTGGGTAAGATACTCACTAAGTTTAGTAAAGTCAGTTATATTCATCTGGTAGTGGTCTTTATATAAGACTTTCTCAGTTTCATCAGTGAAACTAAAATCAAAACTATCTTTAGATATATCAATTCCTAAGAAATATTTATACACATCGTATCCTTTTAAAAGTACAAAAAATAAAATAAAAAAACCAAAGGTTTAATAAAACATACAAACAGATAAGCAAGTACTTGACTTGATCCTACCTTCCAAATGACAGAGGTTCAAAGACCTAATCAACTAATTGGGATTGTAAGCAAGTAACAGACTCGTATTGAGGTTCTTATCTCTTAA
>JALUWO010000324.1 GCA_027019405.1 Candidatus Altimarinota bacterium
TATTTAAAGCATAAGCTATAGTTGCTATAAATGTATCACCAGCACCAGAAACATCAAAAACTTTTTGTGCCTGTGTTTTTATATGATAATATCCTTTATCTTTTGTTATCAAACTAGCTCATTTAGCTCATCTAGTTATAACTAGATTTGTATTCATTTTTTTTATAAATTCAATTCAATACTCCTCTATCTGACTATCTTCATTTTTTATTTCTTCTCACATCATAGCACAAAATTCTTTAAAATTTGGTTTTATTAAATAAAAATCTTGGAATAATTCATAATTCTTTGGCTTTGCATCAGCTAAAAGTAATATTTTATTTTCTTTTGCTATCTTTTTTAATTCTTTAATTAAATATTTATTTATAATTCATTTGTTATAATCTGAAATAATTATTATTTTAGGATTTATCTGTTTAATTTCATCTAAAATATTATTTGAAAAATATATAATTTCATCTTCTTTAATCTCTGTTTTTTCATAATCTACTCTCAAAAGTTGTTGATTATAAGTATTTTCAATAAATCTTTGTTTCACAATCGTATCAAAATTTTTAACTTTAATTCAATAAAAATCTATCTTATTATTTTTACATAAATCATTCATAATATTTTTATTTTCATCATTTCAAACAAGTCATATCAAACTAACTTTTCAATCTAAACTTGCAATATTTGCTGCAACATTTGCACTTCAACCAAGCCTAAGTTCTTCCTTTGTAATATTTAACAATGGATTTGGACTTTCTGGATTAAGTCTTTTAACATCTCAAAAACTATATTTATCTATCATTACATCTCATATAACTAATATATCTTTTTGCATTTACCAATCAACTAAATTATAAATTCTTAATTTTTTCAACAATACTGCTAGTCGAGTAATTTCATTCTACTGGAACTAAAACTACTTTTCATCCATTTTTTACATTTACTAAACCCTCTTTCATAAATCATTTAATATTTTTAGTAAAATCTATCAAATCATTTTCTAAAATATATTCGTAAATTCAAGTAATATCCAAAATTCAATTTTCATTAATAACTAGGTTTTCTCCTATTTCATTAAATTTTTTAATTTTTTCTTTTTTATCTTCTGATAATCATCAAATTAATTCTTCTGAAATCTTTTTTATATAATAGTCTCCTCATTTTAAAACATAATTTGGTTTTAATTCTTCTACTGGTCTAGCTGGAGTTTCATCATTAAAAATATAAATATAATCTACATTTTTTAAACTAGCAAGCATTTTACTTCTAAATTCTTCATCATTTATTGGTCTTCAAGGTTTTGTTTTCCAATACGGACTATCTTCTCAATTTAATCATACTATTACTATAGTATTTTTTCATCATATACTTCTTGCTGTTTCAAAAGTTTTCATATGTCCAGGATGCATTATATCAAAACAACCATTTGTCCAAACAATAGTCTTTCAATCTTGTTTCTCTT
>JALUWO010000325.1 GCA_027019405.1 Candidatus Altimarinota bacterium
ATACTTATTAATATCTTTTTCAATATTTTTAGATACAATTCCTGATATATTATCAAATCTATTATAAATATATCATAGATTAAAATTTTTAACAGATCAAGTAATATATCATTTATATGCTTCCAATATGTTTACAAAATTTACATAGAATAACTCTGTTAATTGTGGAACCTCTTTTGTTGGAACTACCTTTTTAATTGTTTCAAATATTTGTAATAATTTATTAAAGTCCTTATAATAATCTATATTCATTAGATTTCTCTCATATGTTATTAATCATATATTTTTAAGAAAAAATAAATAATTAGTTTTTTGATATCTATTTTTTCATAATTTCATTTGTATTGTTTTAATTTTTATGATAGTAATATAATTATATTCATTCCATGCTTTATCAAATAATCTAACATTTTTATCAACCATATATTGGTTTAATGTTTTAAACAGATAATAAAATAAAAATAATGGTAATACAAATAAAATAAATATCTCAATTCCATATTGAATAGTTAAAAATATATTATCATGTATTCACATAAATGATACAATAGGTGTTGTAAAGAATAAAGACAATTTATCATCCCATTTAGACAAAAATATATTTAATGGAACCATTTCCTGTGTTAACTCCATGTATGTAATTGAAAGCCATTGCATCATAGCTAACAAAAATCCCAGAAAATACAAAGTTAAAACATCTCATAAATTTTTTTGTGATTGTAAATAAGATTTTCTTGTTTTCATATATTCTTCCATAACCTTTAATATCTCTAATGTTTTATCTAATGATTGTTCTAGTATCACCTCTTGAAATTGATAATACATTTTATCTTTTGTTTCTTTTAACATTATCAAAACTTGATCTTTATTTCATAAAGAAGATGATAAAGAAATTAAAGTTTTATTTTTTAATTTTTCACCTGTCAATCTTAATGCATCTGCCTTTGAAAATCAAGGTTTATTTTTATAGTTATTAATTACATCAGATAAAGTATCTATAAATTTATCAAAACTAGGGAATTTTAGTTGTTTTTTTGTATTGAAAAAAATCTTTTCTAAAAATCCCATACCTTTAAAATTTTTTATTTCTTCAATTAGACTAACTTCTTTATTAACATTTTTTGTTGTAGAAGCTTTTTTATAATATTTATCCTCAAAAGATATATTTTTCTTTTTTTTACCAAACATTTTAGATATTTTTTAAAATAAAATTTGTTTTTCTATCCAATCACTTTTCTTTTTTATTTTGCAATATATACAAATATATATCTAATAATTCATTAAATTTTTTAGTACCCTCTATTGTAAAATATTCCATATTTACAACTTTTCTATATATTACATACAATATAATTGTTATTATTATCCATGGAGTAGTTATTAATTTAATTAAGTCAGAAATATTAATACCATAATTCATAGCTTTATATTGTATATATACATTTATAAA
>JALUWO010000326.1 GCA_027019405.1 Candidatus Altimarinota bacterium
AACAGATTTTATACCAAATAAAGAAGATAAAGATATTACTTTTTCTAAAACACCAAAGATAATAATATCTAAATGAGAACAAGAAATAATTAAAAATTTAGATGGACATTCTCCTGAAAGAGATAAAAATAAAGTAAAAATTATAGAAGAGATAACAACAAATAAACAAGCACTTAATGAATTAATTGAACTTTATAAATTTGTTAAATTATTAAAATCACCTTTTAGTTCTCTAAATAATCAAATTTTATGATATATTGGTATTAGTCTATCTTGATGAAATATAGGGGAAGTAGAAAAAAAATACTGATTTAGTAAATTTGCAAATAAACTTTTATGAGATAATGAACAAATAGAAAATATATATAAAAATGATATAATTAAGATATGAAGAGATTGAAGTATAAAAACAAGTCAAGTTAATACTAAAAAGGTTAAATATCTAAATGTTGATTTATGAAATTGAAAAGTTCTGAAACTAGAATGAAAAAAAGAACTTTGAAAAATTAAAGCTCTTATAAATAATGAGTTTTTATATAATGAAAAAGAGGTTAAAAAAAAGAATAAAAATGGTAAAGAAAAAATAAGTATAGAAAAAGTACTTGATAATAATTTTAAAGACTTTATTAGAATACAAATACATTCACAAGAGTGAACAAATACATTACAACAAATTAAACAAGAACTATTATGAAAAGAAAATTTTTATCAATCTCTATTAGTAAAACCAGTAAATCCTAAATATATTGATAGAGATAATGAACTAAAACAAGAAGTATGAGAGATACTTACACCATCTTATAAATTTGAAATTCCAAAAGAAACTAAGAAATAATAAAAAAACTAGGACTTATAATTTCCTAGTTTTTTTATTTAATTTATTTTAAATTGGATAAGCTAAATATGCTATTTGATAAAAACTATTTTCTACTTTTTCAGTTCATTCAGGATGAGATTTTAGCATAGGAGCAACTAATGTATCTACCATTTTATATAATTCTTGCTCTCTTTCTTCTTTTTCTTCTTTTGTTAATTTTCAGTTGATAATTTTTTTCCAAAGAGATATTATCTTTTCTTTTCAAATATAGTTCAAATGTTTTAACAAAATTTTAGCTCACTTAGTTTTCTTTTCTTCTAAATATTCTATTAAAGTTTCAAATAATACTTCTAAATACTTATCAAATCATAAATCTTTTTCTACAAAATCTTTTATAATATATCAGTATGGTTCAATTGCTATCATTTTTTCTTTAGTTATAGGCATTATTTCTTGTGGAAAATAATTATTTTTTAATAGATATTTTAATTGTGCTATATGTTGTGTCAAATCTTCTTTAGTTTTTGTCATTTAGATTTTAGTTATTTAATAAAATAAATAAAAAGTCTTAAAAGACTTTATTAATTCAAGTATATATTTTTTTATTTTATTACAATATTATTTTTT
>JALUWO010000327.1 GCA_027019405.1 Candidatus Altimarinota bacterium
ATTTTATCTTTTTTTCATATAGATTATCTTTATCATCAGTATCAATATACAGATCTATATCACCACCTTTTAAACTATCATCTACCCTTGAACCAAAAAGATAGATACTACCACTTTTAAAAACCTTTTTAAAACTCTCATCTATTGCATTTATTTGTTTTTGTGTTAGTCGCATACTTCCTCACTTACAAACATCTGTTGCATTAAGCCTTTTTTATGCTCTTTTAGGGCTTCTACTTTTTTTTGGGTTGCTTCTATTAGATTATCAAGTGAACTTAATGTATCGGCGATTTTTTGTTGTTCTTGTGGGTGTGGTAAATAAAAATTAAATTCACTCATTTGTTTTAAATTTAAATTTGGTTGAGCACCTATGCTTAAACTTTTTTCAATATATTTTTTTATTCTTTCTGACTGAAGTATATATAATATAAAAAATAAATTATTTTTTTCTTTTAATCTAATTATTGATAAAGCTTGATTAGTATTTGCAGGTAAATTACTTTTTTTAACAAAAGTAACTTTACCTAATGAACCAGCAATTGCAAATAAAATATCATTTTCTTGAAGAATAGATCTTTTTAATTCATTTTGATGTGTATTTCTATCAATAAATAAACATTTATCTTCATTTATATTTATTCCGTTAATAGATTCTATTTTAATATATCTGATACCGTTATCTACAAAATATTTTGGTGTAGTTCCTTTTGTAATTAATGATGTCAAATCACCAAGCTCCTTCTCTTCCCACTCCCCACTAAACTCTTTAAATCTAAGCTTTGGCATTTTTTCATTATCTGTTGGGAAAAGTTGTTGCATTAAGCCTTTTTTATGCTTTTTTAGGGCTTCTACTTTTTTACTGTTGGCTTCTATTAGATTATCAAGTGAGCTTAATGTATCGGCGATTTTTTGTTGCTCTTGTGGGGTTGCTGGAACTAATATTTTTATACTTGAAAATTCTGTTTTATTTATAATAGGAACAGCATGATTACCAGCTATAGCTTTTATTTTTTTTGCATCTTTTTCTAAAGTCGAATAAATAAAATCACAGTTATATTCATCAAAAGGAATTATAGAATTAATTTGTTGATTGGTGGCAGATTTAAATTTACTTTGTGCTACTTTTCCTATTGTAGAGCCAATGCAAACAACTAAAATACTTTTAGATTTAATTTGTCTTGTTTTTAAAAAACCTTTATTGCTAAGTTTTTTATTTGTGTTATAAATATATCTACTTTCTGAAATATCAGCAGGAGATACAAATAATATTTCATTACCATAGTTATCGGGTTCATTAGTTTTGGGTGTATTTCCTGTAATAATATCGCCAATATCCCCTAATCTCTTCTCTTCCCACTCCCCACTAAACTCTTTAAACCTAAGCTTTGGCACTAATCTACTCATCATAAGCCTCTAAACCTGATATATCTTTGCCTTCTGCCA
>JALUWO010000328.1 GCA_027019405.1 Candidatus Altimarinota bacterium
CTGCTACTTGAAAGATAGTTAATGCAGATATAAACGGTTCTGCTAATATCCTTAAAAAAGGACTACAAACACTAAACGTAAGCACAGAGAGTATGGAGAATATCCTTACTTGAGTGTGTAGAGGGTTAGTGAACAACCCCGTTATATTGAAACTAGAAGATAATTTCTTATCTCCTAGTTTTAATTACGAAACCACTACTTAGTTATAAGTAGTGGTAGTTCATTGATATAAGAAGAAAAGATATAATAGAATGGTATGATAAAGAGTTATCAAAAATTCGGAAAGATTATTATAATCTTAAGAAATTAACTAATAATAGTTGAGAAAAATCAAACATAAAAAATATGGATACAATAGCAAATAATTATCTCAATAGCTCAATTGATAAACTTAATATAGAAAAGCAAGAAAAACTAAAAAATTTATCACCATATGTAATATTCAGAGATTGACAAGTCCCGCTTATAGTATAAATTATTATGTTTATATTCTTTAAATATTAATCATGAAAAACAAATACCAAGTTAAAGTACTAAATTTTTTAACTCCATCAAATTTAGAAAACACAATTAATACAACATTAAGTGAATATCAAGAAAAATGATGGAATATAAAAGATATTAAAATTGAAAAAAATGATAAAGTAGATAATCAATTCATTGTTATTATAGTATTTTATCAACTTTAAAACAATAATTATTTAAATTCATAACATAATCTAACTATGTCAAAAATAATAAATGACAAATTATATGAAAAGATAAATAAAAAAAGGATAACAGAAAAAATAATAAAACAGCAACAAAAAGATGAAGAAGATTTTGCATCTGGATCACGAATTATGGTGGCATTTGGTTTAATTATTCTTTTATCTACCTTTTATTTCATATATTTGCAATATAAAGCAAGTACATTTTAAATTAATTTAACAACTAATAATGTTTAAAAAATCTTTCATAAGAAATATTGAAACTTGATTGTATATTGATACATATTCAGATATAATAACTGAAGTTCCACTTAAAGATGTTATGAAATGTATATTTAATTCAAAAGAAGAAGCAATGCATTGGCTATATGATAATCAAGACAACTTTAAGCAAAAATATATAATAGTTGATGAAATTATATTAAATATTTAAACTAAATTAGAATAAGATATAAACAAAACACCTACTATTAGGTGTTTTTTCTTAGAATAACTTATAATCTAATAATTTCTTGAATAATCACTTTCTGACCATATTTGGGAATAAATCCATTAATAGATATTGTAAAAATGTATTTTTTTGCTGGTAAATATTTGCAAATATCATAGCTCAATATGTTTGTTGATCTTTTCATATACATGTTGTACAATAATCTTTTGTAATTTTACCAAAATAGTAATATATTTTAAGTCCCATATCTTCTCATCATTTTTTACTAACATTAGATACA
>JALUWO010000329.1 GCA_027019405.1 Candidatus Altimarinota bacterium
TTTCTCTTTGTCTCATACAAGCAGAATAAGGTTTAAAAGGTTGAAATGTTTGATGATTTTTATTTGGATATAAATATTTATCGTAGAAAAAATAAACTCAATATTCTGCAAAATCTTCAAGTTTATCTGTTTTTCCATAATCAGACATTATACAAGAAGCATTAATAATTTTTTCACCTTTATTTCTATGTTTATGTATATCAGTGTTATAATAATGATTTATAAATTTTTTATTATGTTGAAATTTCTTATATCATTTAAAACTCCAAGCACTTTTAATAAAAGCATTTAAATTATTTAATTTTTCTTTATTTAATACAAAGAAATTAATATTATGACTAAGTTCGTGAATAATAGTACTAATCTTAGTATATGTATTTAATTCATTATAAGATTTAGTAAAATAAACTAGACCTTTTACTACTACTTTAGCATAAGTTAAATTCATATATCTAATAGTTCAAATTGTATATCATTTTTTTGATGTATCACTGTCTTTGATATTTAAATAGTATTTAAATTGATTTAAATATTTTTCTCCTATATCTTTTGGTAATCATCCTTTTTCCATAATACATATTGCTAAACCTATTAATTTTTTATCTTTTGGATTAGTTAAATTATAAACATTTTTAGGCAATTCATATCAATGACAATTAAATTTATCCTCATTTTGTTTAATTGAGAAATAAAATGGTATTTTCATATTTTTTTTTCTTTCTTCTATTTCTGCTTCTCTATCTTCCATTTCATTATTTTCTTGAGCAGACATTGAAGGTCACCAATTTTTCATTCTTTGTCTCCATTTCTTATGTTTAAGATATTTATCTACCATATTATGAGTATCATAATATAATAATGCTTTTGTACTATATTTTAATCCTCATACAATTTGTTCATATAAATCATATTTCTTAGCTTGTTTTTCAAATCATTTTTTATATTCATATTTATCAAGTCTATCTGATACTATTTTATAAATTTTATCAAGTTTATTATATAATTTTGTAAGAAATTGTATTCTTTGTTGTTTTGGCATAGTTCTTAATTTTGCTAATAATTTTTTAATAAAATTATAATTAAATCAAGCATACTTTTTTAAAAAACTTGTAGAATATACATCTACTCAATTTTCAAGAAATCATATAGCTGTTACTAAATTACCTGCAAGAATAGGATTATCATAACCAAATAAATCCGTATAATTATAAGCATCACTTAACATTATCTTTCAATCACCATCTTTTATACTATATATTCAATAGAGTATACTATAAGTATATATATTATTTGCACAAGGAAATATATTTTTATTTAAAGGTTTATAAACATTACAATATTGTAATTTTCAAGTTTCTAAAGGATATGATTTAGCATAAGTGTTAGTATAAAAACTAACTGATAACAATATAAACATAACAAATGTAAGTATTTTTTTCAT
>JALUWO010000330.1 GCA_027019405.1 Candidatus Altimarinota bacterium
TAGTAGAACTTTTTCCAAAAGATAGAGTTCCTGAAATATACTACTTCTACCGTCAAAAGAGTACAAATATCATCATAATAGATTATGTCACACTTGAGCCTATAAAAAATGACAAAGGAGAGATAACAGGATTTAAGTCTCCTTCATGGGATAAAAATAGCACTCAAAAATATAAAGAGGCAGATACCTTACTCTGTGAAATAGAGCAATAAGCTCTATACTTGAATAAGATACCTTACAAAGTGTTGTGCAAGTTTGGGACACTTTATTTTCGATAAATTACACTTATAAATACATCTAAAATGATAATCAATTTTTTACACACATTGCTTTTTAGAGTGCGAATGAGATTCTCATTCTATCTCTTTAACAAAAAAATACCCCCAAGTGAGTTTAAAAAGCACACTCTTATCACCTGAATGACAGGAAGCTGAAAGAGTGAACTTTTAAAATATCTCATCAACTTTCAGATAGACAAAAATAAGAGTGCAGCCATCGTACTTGATCCACATGGCGATGTAGCTAAAGAGATAGTAGAGAACAAATATTTAGATAAATCAAGAGTAGTATATTTCACTCCAAAACTTTTAAAAAGAGGAGTATTTGCACTTAATCCTTTTGCAGTAAAACTAAGTGATAATGAGATAGATATATATTCAAACGAACTCGCACTTGTATTTGAGGAGATGATAAAAAGTTCATCAACTTTGACTCTCAATATGAAATCACTTTTAGTGCCTTGTATCTGAGTACTACTCAAAAGAGATAACAGCTCGCTCAGAGACCTACAAAGATTTATGCTTGAAAATAACGAAGACCTTAGAGCTCTTTGAACCAAGTCAAACAACCCAGCAGTTGCACAGTTTTTTAAAGAGAATTTCAACTCGCCAATCTACTCCATCACAAAGCAATCCATAGCTGTAAAAATACAATCTCTTTTAAACTCTCATATATTTACAAACATTACAAGTGTCAATGAGAGCATAAACCTAAAAGGACTCATCAGCCAAAAAAAGATTATAGTTTTTAATCTCTCAAAGTGAATGCTATGAAGTGATGTATCGATGGCACTAGGGAGGTTTATTGTCGCTTTGGTGCAGTCAATTGCAATAAATCGTGCCAATATACCAATTGAGTATAGAATGCCTATAAACCTATTTATAGATGAGTTTCAAAACTACACCACAAAGTCAGTCAAAGCTATACTTGAAGAGAGCAGAAAATATTCTCTTCATATTACACTAGCCTCACAGATGCTTTGAAAAAATATCAATCCAATTTTAAAAGAATCTATTACAAGTAACACTAATGTAAAAATAATAGGTGCAAACTCCTACTCGCAGATAAACTACTTTTCAAAAGAGACTGGCATAAACAAAGAAAGTCTACAAAGACTCACTGTTTGAAACTTTTATATCAGTTCAAACTTTATACAACC
>JALUWO010000331.1 GCA_027019405.1 Candidatus Altimarinota bacterium
GGCTGGTTCTATATGGCAAAAATTTATGCAAGAAAGAACCAACATGGCAAATAATCAGCAGAATATGTTAAATAGCAGTATAAAAAATACTGCACAACAGCAACAAAATATTATGCAAAATTATATTAATCAAGTAGGCGATACGAATAAGGATGGATTAGTGGATATTAAAGATTTGAACCCAACTGAACAAACTGCATTACAAGGTCTATATGGTTCTGTAGCAAATAAATTATTAGGCACTGTTAACCAGCATCAGGATTTGTCGAGCAAACTTGCACTACAAGATAAATATGCTACAAAAAAACAAGATAGACAATTTGCTCATCAAGATAATATGTTTAATACAAGGATAAGCGAACAGGAACGATTAGCAAAAATAAAAACATTAAACAACCAACTAACCACAATAAACAATGAGCTATCAAAAATTGAAATGCTTGACAAAAATCAGCTTACTCCAGATATGATTTCAAAATATAATTCTTTAAAGCAAAATAAGGCATTATTATCAAGCGAATTAAGTTCAATGTTTGGCTCCTCTATTCTTTCTAAAAAAGGCAAGAAAGTAGACAATAAAACAATATATCAAAGCGAAGCTGATAGCAAACAATATTCGAATGTATCCAATAATGGGATAATCTCAAAAAAACTCATACCAAAACAAAACTCAATAATGTCAAAAATAACAACAGCAGATTTAAATATGCCAAATGCAAAAATAAGCAAAACATATAAAACACTTGATGCTGTTAAGTCGCAAATTAAACAATATCAAGTGTATAAAGACAAATCTGATAAAAATGTATATTACAATTATCTTGCTAATGATTTTGCAAAAAATGCAAATAAATTTTTAAAATCAGATAAACAACTTAGCACAGAACCAATGACTTATGAACAACTTAAAAATATAGGGCTGAAAGAAGGTTATGTTGGAAGTAATTTTGATTATCCAAAAAATATAAGCATGGCAATGGACGCACTTAAAGAAGCAGAACGAATAGGTGACAACAATTCGGTGAAAAATTTATCAACAATCATCCAAAAATTAAAAACAGAGCAGGCACAATATGACAGTTTACATTCTGGTAATAATTCTGTTGGTATATTGGAAAAAATAAAAAATAGTGCTGAACAATCAGTACCCATTATAAACATACTTGCAGGTTCATCAAATATTGATACAGGCACAAAACCAGAAACTACCAAACAGGCACTTGCCAATACTGTTAAATACCTTATAAAAAATGATGATAAATTTTTTAACTATATAAATGGAGAAACTGGTTCTACACATTATTCTCATACAATAGATGATGATGTGGCATATAATATTGGTAAAAAATATGTTATTCCTTTTATTAAAAACTATATAGCAACCAAACAAAATAAAGATGCATCAACTATTACCGATAAAGAAGTTGAAAGATTTATTTCAAACAATATGATTGACAACAACGCAAATTCACTAGATATACTTGGAAAACTGTCAAGTGCGTTTATGCTTGGAGACACTATGAATTTTAAATTGAAAGAGCCATTAAGAAAAACACTTGAAGCAATAAAAGTACAATATAAATAAGGTAACGATATGCCAATTTTTACTGAATTGACCAAAAAATATGATAACACAATTAATAAAGCAGAGCAAAAAGCTCATGATGATTATACTTTTATAAGAGAACATCCCTTTATTGCAAATAATCCATTCATGTCAGAGATAGGCGCTGGGTTAGCAGATACTGGTAAATTTATTGGAGATTTGGAAAGAAATGCTTTCCCAAATGGATTGCCATCTATAAATAATTTTTCAATGCCACAGAACAAAGAGCCAATTCTTGGCACTGACTTCTCAAACAATGTTGAAAAAATAAGCAAATTATCACCTCAATACAATGATATACATGGTTTAGTGAAAATGATGCCACAAGCACTAATGATAGAACAGCTTGGTGGAGAAGCATTAGCACAGAAAGCTGGTTCTATGGCTCAAAAAGCTTTGTCTAACTATGGAAATAGCGTAGCAGAAAAAGTTATACAGAAATCAATGACATTATTATCTAAATCAGCAGTTAGAGCTACAACTTTTACTGTTACAGACCCAAGAGCTATTACAGGCAAAAAACTTGATAATAGCAATATTTTTAACAATATAAATAGTGATTCATTAGCTTCATCATTTGGAAGTAATTTGGCAATGTTTGCAGGCTTTGATACAGCTGGTTCCATGTTGAAAGGATTAGCGAAAATGCCATACAAAGAAAGTGTTGATACTGCAAAGCAGTTTACAAATAAATTCGTAGATAAAGTCAAGCCTAAATATGACATAAAAGGTAATAAACGAGAGTCAAGAGTGTATACAGAGGATGTAAAAAACAAAGAAGATGTTTTTAATAATACTGATAATTTTTCTGATATAAACTTATTTGACAATAAACATATAAATAATATATCAAAAAGTTTAAAAGAAGATAATGTTGCGATTATACACTCTAACGATGAGTCTAACATAAATATTGATAAATTAAAAAATAAAGCTTATCCAGATAAAGACACAATATTGCTATTTATACCAGAAGCAGATAAACAAGACATATCAATTATAGAAAACAAATCTGGCATAGATAGCTCAACAATGAAACAATTATCTAAACATTTTGATTTAGAACCAGAACAAATAAATAAACTTATAAACGACAATCATGTAATTTTATACACAGACACAACGCTGGAACCAAATAGCAAATATCTCAAAGATACTCTTGAACATGAATTTGGTCATATAGTTAATATAAAAAGGCAAGTCTATGCCCAATCACCACAGGGAATAGGTAAAGACGATAGAATTAAAAAACTTGCAGAAAATGGTTATGATGCCAACGAAATATCTTATTATATGAACCAACAAGAGGCAACACAACACCTTGGTTCTATTGTTAAAAAAATAAATGACTCAAAAGAAAAAAAAGTTAATTTAAGTGATGAACACAAAAAGGCTTTAAAACTATATTCTATTTTTACTGGTGAAAAAATTGATTTAAATAATATTTCAAAACAAGAATTATTGGACAAGGCGAATAGTATAAGCAATAAGCTTGAACAATATTTTAAAGAGCATCCATCTGGACAACAAACTGGTTCTATACAAATGCAATACAAACCACATAATAGAACCAAGGTCATTAATGAATTAAAAAACAATATTAATGAACATTTAAAAGAAACAAGTGGTGAAGTATATGATGATTTTGCAAAATTAAAAGATGAAGTTGAAATAGCATCGAGAACCAAGAAAGAGCATATAAATATACTTAAACAATTAGACGAAGAGGCAAATAAAGTCTCTAAAGCTGGAGACATTAAAAGAGCTATTGAACTGCAAAAAGAAAATTTTAATTATGTAAAAAAACTATATAAAATGTTTGGTTTTGAAAATAATGAAAAAATTGCAAGATTAAACAAACAGCTTGAAGATATAGAAAAAAGAATATCTAATGCAGTTACAAGAAATGTTGAAATAAACGACAATCCTGTTGATATTAAAAATAAAGGTATTGTAAAAAAAACAAATGGGAAAATAATTCATTCTGAAGAAACACTATATGATAAACATTTAGTAAATGAGTACCAAAGATTAACAAAAGAGCTAAAAAAGGAAGAAAATAATGTACGTACAACATTAAATAATATTTTTATGAATAAAAAATTATATAATGATTTACAAATTTTGAGACTTAACGAATTGGTGCAAAAATATAATGATTTACTTATTAAAAAAGCATCAGATATGAAAATACCAGAAAAATATGATGAAATAGATATTCAAAATGAATTACAAAAAAATAAAAATTTAGAGCAAATACCATTAGCAAAGCGATCTGGTTCTAAAAAAATAAAAACATTTATTGAGAAAGAAAAAACCAATAAAAAAGAACCACTTACTAATGAACAAATAAAGAAAAAAAATAATGAATTGCTATATAGACTAAAAAAAGACTTAGTTAGCAGAAAATTAAAAGGCGAAACAAAAGAGCAAGTGCGACAGTGGTTAGCAAGCAAAAAATGGAACAAATATACTAAAGAACAAGTTTCAAAAATTATTGATGATGTATATAAAGAAGATAAAAAAAACAATAATGAGAGACAAAAGACAAACAAAAAAGAACAAAGTTCTGAATATAAGAATAATAATAATAAAAATACAAAAGAAAAAACAGTAAAAAAATTACAAGATAAAATTGATAATGCAACGAATATATCATTTGAATATGTTAAACATCACTTAAAACAAATATATTTTAACATTAAAGCAAAAAAGCCTAAATACGCTTTTAACATAAAAGCAAAAGAAATGTTAGAAAAGATCAACAATAAAAACATTGTAGATGGATATTTTGACACTGGTTCTCTAAACCATATCTTTAAGGTATCTTTCCAGGCCAACAATCATGCTTTAAATTTTTTAAACGAAACAAGGTTAATAGCACATGAGCTTACACATTTATTTATTGATAAAGTAAAAAATTATAAAGACTTAAATAATATAGTTGTACCAGACAAAATAAAAGAACTTTATAAAGATAGTAGTATTGCAGTGCAAAAAGAAGAGTCAATGGCTTTATACACAGAACTAAGAGCAATGCAAGACTTGATAAAAAATTCTAATTTATCAAAATTAATTAAAAATAAAGATGTTCTACACAAAGAAATATCAAATGAAATTCAATCTATTTTTGGTTCTAATGTTAATGATTTTGAACAATTTTATAAAAACAATATGCAATATAATATTTTTTCCAATCTTAAATCTATGTATAAAGAACCACTATTCAATCATAAATATTTTATAGAGCGTGCTGACAAAGTTGGCAAACAATTAATAGAGAACTTTATGCAAAAAATATATAAAACTTTATCTAAAAACAAAAATATTAAATATTTTATTGATACTTTAAAGGGTAAAGATTTCATAAAAAATGCAATTGAAGATTATAAAATAAGTCATTCGTCTGAAAAATTATATGTAAAAATAAGAGAAATAATAAGTAATAAAAACAGAATGATGAATACCATAAAAAATCTTAATAACAATTTTGTAAAAATGGTATCAAAAGACTTTGGAAAAATAGATAGAACCACACAGAAACATATACATAACAGCGATATTTTAAATTCATTTTTTTCTTCTGGCTATGAAAAATTAAGTGAATATATTGACAGTCTTATTAAAAATAAAGATTTATATATGGATACATTTATAAGAGACAACATATCAAACAAAACAATACTTTTTAAAAAAATAATAGAAGCAAGCTCAATTCCTATGAATAATCATAAATTATATTTTAGAAGTGCAGAACAAATAGCATTATACCTAAAAAAGAATAATATATTAAAAACAGAAATAGATGATTTATTGATACAAGATATAAATAATTTATTAAGTGCAGAATACTTGTCGAAACATAAAATTGATAGTTCAATAGTAAATCATATTACAAATAAATCTGAGTCTGTTTTAGTTGTCAACGAAATAAGAAGAAAAGCTAAAGAAGTATTAGACAATAATTATATAAGGGGGTACAGGAGTTTTATCCCCAAAAAACCATTAATTGCAAAACTTGGATTATTTGACAAGGAACCTATGTATACTCTTGACACAAGAGGTGGAGTAGATAATAATCTACTTGAATTTAGACAAGATGGTATACTTGGTGCAGAATTTAAAATAAACTCATTTAGTAAAAAAAATATTACTATATTGAATAATATTAAAACCAAGCTTGATGCTAAAAATATACCATATTCAATATTATATGATAAAGATATGAATGAAACAGGAGTTAAAAGATATATAGAACAATATTTGGATGAAGAAAAAATGGGTTCTGAATTTGATATTGCAGAAAACATAGCATCTCAACATACATCAATAATGTTAAATAGTGTTAATTACCACATAGCAGAAGCTATACAAAAAGATTTAAAAAGAATATTTTTAACAGAAAAAGATATACAAAATATTAAAACAAAAGATGAGTATGTTTTATTATCAAAAGAAGAACAAAAAATATTTAAAGATTTAGCAAATCAACCAGAAGAACAAATAAAATATATCAAAAAAGAATTTAAAGACTTGTTAAATCAACAAAAAGAATTTTTATTTACAAAAGACAATCAAAAAATTGCAAGAGCAATAGAATTGTCATACAAAAATATAATTAAAGAATTCAAAAAAAATGTTGTTGTTAAAAATATAAAATCTCAATTAAATAATGCAATAATTATATTAACTACAACAGCACAACACAACCTCAACGCTGGTTCTATTGCTAAAGATATTATGCGTTCTCCAAAAGAATATAAATTATTTTATGAAACCATTTACAATATAAGAAAAGAAGTTTTAAACGGTAATAGAAAAAAAGCCAAAATTATGTTTGAAAATCTTAAAAGACAAAATGTATATGCACAGATGTATCAGAATGGCTTGTTTCAAACAATGGCAGATGACTATTTGATGAAAGTGTCTGACAAAGAAAGTTTGCAAAGCTACCATATAAATAAATTCTTAAACAATATTTTTGGAAGTGATACAACTAAGGCAATAAACTCAATTAAAGATTTTGTTTTGCTTGAACCAAATACATTTCTTGGTTCTCATTTGCTAAAAAGCATGAATTTTATTGATATTACAGGACGAGCAACATTGTACAAAAATTTATTAAAAAAAGGTCATTCAATAGAAGAAGCATCTAGAATAACAAATGAAAGTTTTGTAGACTTTAGGAGAACTTATCCAAAAATTGTAAATGAATTAGATAATTATGGTTTGTTTTTTGCGGGTTTTATGTATAAAAACACAATTAATTTATTAAAATTTATGAAAGATAAGCCCATAACAACAGCATCAGTCATTTTATCATATTTAACAATAAAACAATTGTTCGATAATGTAAGTCCAGTAAAAGTTAAAACAGACAGTTGGCTATATCAGGGGTCGATGGCTACACCAAGCTATATAGATATGAGTTTATTTGGTTCTTTATCTAATGGAAAATTGCCTGCCCAATTAATATTGCCAAATACAACATTAATGTTTGAAAAAGCAGTTAAAACTGGTGATATAACAAAAACTCTTCCAATAACAATAGGTAATCAATATAAATAAGAACCGCTATTATGCGGTTCTTTGCTTTTTAATGTTTTGTACAACCCAATATACATTTACTGCACTAAAAATTGCCATAGTAATTGTTTTTACTATGTTTATTATAAAATATGTTACTTGCATAAAATCTCCTTTATCTTGGATACATTTTTCTTATTTCTTCAATTTTAGCTCTCAAAGACCCAGCCTCTCTTGCTTCATCCATTACTTCTAAATATTCTTTTACAGTAAAAGAACCACCTGTCTTGTATCTACTAAAGCATATATTTACTTTTTCTTCTATAGTTAGTTTCCTCATTTGTCTGTACTCCCAAATCCTTTTATTCCTCTTTTTGTTACACTAAGTTCATCTACTACTTCAAAGTATTGTTTTTGAGTAGGTAGTATAACTGCCTGTGCTATTGCTTGACCTGCTTTTATACTTAATGGTGGCATAGTATCAAAGCTAATTAATTTTACTTTTACTTCTCCTCTGTAGTCACTATCTATAAGTCCTACACTATTTATTAAATGTGTGTTGTATTTAAAGCCATGACCGCTTCTACTTAGTATGAACATTCCATACCCTTTTGGTATTTCAAAAGCCCATCCAATATTCACTATTGCTAACCAATGGTTTGTATCTTCATAAAACCAATGCGGATCTTCATAACAAAACAAATCAAATGCACTCGAACCATCTGTTGCATAATGAGGAAGTATTGCTTTTTCATGTAATCTTTTTGTTTTCATTTTTCATCTCCTATAATAATTCTTGGTTTTCATAGATATTTCCAATTACTTCAAGTCTTTCGTATGCTCTTTCTTTTATTTTATCTTCATCTATTTCTTCATCACAAATTAATGAAACTCCCCACGCCAAATCTAATTTAACTTTTGCTATTTTCTTTTTATCGATATAATGAATATATACTATATCTCCATCATAAATTTTTTTATTATTTATATCTTTTAAACCTGTATATTGACCTATTGAGTTAATTGCTATATCTTCATACACACTTTCAAAGTCAAATAAATCAATAATGCTGTCTTTAACAAGCCAACCTATTATCCAACCATTTAATGTTAAATCAAATGCTCTAAATTCTATCTCTCTCATCTCAACTCCTCCTTATATTTACTCATTATCCTCAGATGGTCATTAACCACCAACTTAAACTCACAACATTTGTTTGGCACATTATTTAATGTATCACTCTCATATCTTTTTCCACAGTAGCAGCAGATAGTCTCGTTTTATCTTCATAAATTCCATCCTTGTATTGTAGTTTGTGGTTTAGGATTATATTTACTGCATACTTGCTTGTATGAACAATATAATTCACATCTTGTAGGTATAGTTCTTGACCCAACCTTGCGTAACCATATATCATCACATTGTTTCTCTTGACCTAATTCTACAAATTCTATAATTTCATCAACTCTGTTAAAGATAACTT
>JALUWO010000332.1 GCA_027019405.1 Candidatus Altimarinota bacterium
TTAAAATATAATTTTGAAACTGTTATTCTAAATTTATTTCGAAATCTCTAACCTTATAGATCCTGAAATTAGTTCAAGATAAGCACTAACATTTTTTATCTTATTTCATTCTCAATTATCCATTATCTGTTTAGTCTAATAACATTGTGAACAAGAAATTGAAAAGTTGGAGATAAAATATAATAATAAAAGTACCAACATTTATATTATAATTATCTCCAACTATGAATATAAAATACTGAAAAAAATCTTATACTCAATGATATTTAAGACAAATTATTAAAGAAAAAAGAAAACAATGATTAACTTTAAGAGAAATAAAAGATGATTTAAGAATTTGATCTACTGCTACTATACATAAATGGGCTAATTCTAATACTGTTGAAGATAAATCTTCTGCTCCTAAAAATCCTAATAGAAAATATCATTTCTTTGAACTTCTTTATCTTTATGCTTATAAAAAATATTCTCAATTACCATTGGATGAAATTATTGATTTACTAGAAGCTAAAAATAGCATAGTTTTTAAAAGATCTTCTGCATCATATTATCTAAACAAGTGGAAAGTGAGTAAAAAATTCAAACCTAAAAGAGAATATTCAAAATTTAAAGATTATGATGTTTGATATCTTCATATAGATATTACATATGGTCCAAAAATAGATGGTAAAAAATACTATATTTATGTAGCTATTGATAGAAAAACAAGAATATTATATCTTGAAGTACATACAAACAAAAAAGCAGAAACTGCTGCTAAATTCTTAAAAAATGCAAAAGATTTCTTCCCTTTTGAAATAGAATATATTCTTACAGATAATTGAAAGGAGTTTACACTTAAAAACCATAAATGAAAATATGATTTACAATGAGCTTTTGATAAAATATGTGAAGAGTTTGATATAGAACATAGACTTACAAATCCATATAGCCCTTGGACAAACTGAATGGTAGAAAAAGTAAATGACACAATAAAATCTGCTACTATAAAGAAAATTGAATATGATAGTGCTCAGAGTATGATAAATGATTTAATAAGATTTATGATATACTATAATTTAGAAAGAAGACATAGTAGTATTTATTCAGAAATAAGAAAGAAAACACCTTATGATGCATTAGAGTATTACTATGAAATAATGCCTGAGAAATTTAAAGAAAGTCCAATTGAATTTAGAGAAAAATTACTTAAATTTAATCCAGATTAATTTATAAAATTTTACTTTTATTTTGTCTCCAACCATTGCATCCTGTTCACAATGTGTTTGGACTTAACAATTATCCATTATCAATTGTTTTAAAACCTTTGTAAGTTTATTTGAATCATGTCTTAACACATCAGTTTGAGAAATTAAATCTTCTTTTATAATTCTATTATCTTTTAAATCTATTTCTACAAGTTTTTTTCACTCTTGTTCATATTTTTCTAAAAA
>JALUWO010000333.1 GCA_027019405.1 Candidatus Altimarinota bacterium
TATCAAAATTAAAAGATGTTTCAAATTTAAGTAGTTGATGATACTTTGAAAGTTTATTGTCGAATATTGATTGGCAAATATATTTTTTGTATAAAATAAGAAATAAAGAATATTTTAATTATTTTTTATTAGATAAAGAATTTTGGGAAGAAGTTAAAAATAATAATATTATAAAAGATAATATATCTTTAAAAAATTATGATTATAAAAAATGATTTGAATTGTTTGATAAATTAAAAGATAATAATGATTTTTTGAAATATTTTGATAAATATAAAGCTATACAGATAGAAAAACTTTTAAATAAACAAGATATATTGTCTTTTTCAAAAACTTTAAAAATTTTACATAAATTAAAAGAATATAAACCAAATTTAAAAATAGATTTTTTTGATTTAGATATTGATGATTATGAAAAATTTTCAAAAAGTTGATTTTCTACTGAAAAAAGTATAGTTTCAGAATATTTAAGAAAGTCTGCAATTTATGATTTTGATTTTGAAAAATTCTATTTACTAAAAAAAGAAGAATTAGATAAAAAAATATTGTTAGCAAAAGAGAACAAGGCTAATTTAAGTGAATTATATCATGATTTATGAATTTTAAATACATATTATAGATTTTATAAATTGTATATTAATTTAGTAAATATTTCGTATTTTAAAATAGTATTATTAAAAATAATAAATTTTGGTAATATATTTGATAATAATAAAAAATATTTGATATCATTACTTATTTTTCATTTTTCAAAAAATAAACAAGAAGCTCAAAAAATTAAATTTATTTTTAAAAATCATTTTGTAGAAGTTATTATTTTAATATCATTATTGTTAATACTTTGATTTTGAAATATACACTGGTTAGTTATGGGTATTATGTTTTTTAGTTTAGGTTTTGTTGTTGTTAAACTTGTAGTTTATTTAATTGATAATTTTAATTTAATTAGTTTATTTAAAATATCTTTTACAGTTATTATACTAACTTATTCGGTTTATAATTTTTTTATTAATCCGATAACAAATAATTTTTTCTCTGTTTTACCAGAAAAATGAGTAATAAGTATGGTTGTAGATAAAAATACAAAAATAAATAAAGATGATATAGAAAAAAAGATAAAAGAAAAACTTGTTGAGTTATATAAACAATTAAATAATACAAAATTACAAAGTGATATTTCTAATATAGCACCAGACAAATAATTTTTTAAATCAAAAGTCTTTTCAGACTTTATATAATACTTCCCATTTATTATTTTTTCATTTCTGCTTTTATTTCATCAAAGAAAGCAAATAAATACTCTATATCTTCTTTTTGTAAAGTGGTATTTGTTTCTTTTATATTACTTTTAATTTCATTTATATTATTTTCAACAGTATTAACATTATTTACTGCAAATACATTTCATAACAAATAAGAAACTCATA
>JALUWO010000334.1 GCA_027019405.1 Candidatus Altimarinota bacterium
TTCTTTTTTAAATTTAATCTCTTATCCTTTTTATACAAAAGTAAGAAATCATCTTCAAAAAATATTTTAACTTTTGCTTTTTGATGAAAAATTATAAAAGCTCACAAAATATAAGATATAAGTTTTCATATATAATTTCATAAATATAATCAAGTTGTTCAGAATATAGCATACTGATATTTTTTGAGTAATATTATAATTTCTTCTCACTTATTTGTAATTTTGCCATATGTTTTTTTTATAAAATATTTTATAGCCTTTATGATATGCTTATATTTCATATTTATATAATATTTTTTTATATCTATTTTTAGAAAATAAAAATATTTTTTATTAAATATTTTATCTATATTTTTTATAAGTTCAAAAAACAAACCCTTATAATTAAGAGCTTGCATATTCAATATTAAACTATTTAGCTTAATATTCTTCGTATTTTTACTTAACAACCTGTGTCATTTCGGGCTTTTGTAATAGTATTTCGTTCAAGTATTCGATTTATTATATACTACCAGCATTTCAGGAGATCTACTTATAGTATTTTTTATATACTTCAATAAGCTAACTATTTCATCATAATCTGATTGTAATTCTTGTTTTAATTTTCGATTAGATTTATAATTATATAAGCTATTTTCTGAATATTTACTTAGCATCTTTTCTTTTTCATAATCTTGTATTAACCTTTCTATTTCTTGCATAATACATTATATCACTCATAAATACTTATTATCCTTTTTCGTTTTTTATACAATTTATATATTTTTTCTTACGAAATAGTATATTCTGTTTTTATAGTTATCAACTATATTTTCAAATATCTGACCTCTAAGTTAGTAATGTAGGTCTATAGATTAAATAAGATAACTAGCAAACCTGTAATAAACTATCCTAACTAAAATAAACTATCCTAACAAACACGTAGTTACATCACGAATTCATATACAAAGTACCGCCCTACATACCTACCTTCTTTCCAAAAGGTCCACAGCCCTGGTTGCCGAAATCGTATGTCTGTCCGGCGATGTCCGTCCTTACACATCCTAAGTTTTCCCCAACTCTCCTGTCGTTTTTCCCCATCCTCAAGTGAGTTGATACAATGAGGATCATTGGTTACATGAAGAGATATACATGTTCTACCATTCAGGTTGTGTTTCCCAATGTTATATGCATTACACTTTGATACGGTATTCGATTCAGCTACCACAAACTTTTGTTGCCACGCAAGAACAGTTACTGGGTGACAACTAGGATGCCAGTTCCACCAAGTCCCTACCCGCCTACATTGATTTTCAATCTTTGTAATACATATTTGTCAAGCAGTATTTAATTTTCACAAGTTATCTTTATTACAAGAAGTCACAAAAGTATTTAATCAATTTACTTTACTGTTTAAATCACTTTTTGTAGCATAAGTT
>JALUWO010000335.1 GCA_027019405.1 Candidatus Altimarinota bacterium
ACTTCATCGATTTTCTTCATTGTAAAATTATATAATTCTCAAATTATTTTTTCAAAATTTAACCATATTATGAACTTTATTAAAATTGTAATATAATCTTTATCTTCTATATATTCTTCTAACTCTTCTATGTCTAAAATTCATAATATTTTTTCACATCATAAACTTTTATATAATTTTATATCAGTTATAAGACTAACTAATTTAGTAATATGTATTCACACTGTATCTAAATTATATAATTCATCAATAATTTCTTCTTTATGCTTTATTATATAATTTATTCAATATTTTGTTTTCTTTTTAAGTGGGTCAATATTATTAACAATATCATTTATTTTATAAACAATATTTTTAGTTAAATTCAATACTTCTAAATATTGTTCGTTATCTACTAACATTAATGACAATATATTATTTTCATTCTTATTTCAACTTATATCAACTTCCATTTCTTCAAGCATATTTTCTATATCCAAATTAAGTTCTTTAGATATTATATCTGCAAAAGATATATTAACTTTAAAATCTTGTTTATAACTAATTTTTCTAAAAAAACTAAAATTATTATGTATTAAACTAGATAGTTTAGATTTATTTCTTCTTTCCACTAAATGTGGTAAGGTAGTATTTAATCAATTTTCTATTAGTATAACTCAGCTATCCTTACTGTTAAAGACATTATAATAATTAAATATGTTTGATATAATACTATACTGCTCTTCACTAACATCAAACATATACAATATATTATATTTCAAAAATCTAAATAGATAAGGTTTAAAAAATATAAAATATTCTCATACTATTCAATTACTTCATTTTAGAGCTAATGATATATCACTGGCAGTTCATAATATTTTTTGTCAACCGAAAGCTAATAATAAAGAATAGATAAATTCAGTTGAACTATCAATTATTTCTAACTCATCTGTAAAATTTTGATCTACTATACTTTTATTATCTCTAAATTTAGATAATTCATTTGATCCATTAACTAAATAATTTTCATTTAGATATTCATTTATTAAAGAAAACTTAGTTATAGATAATAAAGGGTTATTTAGTTTTTTTTGTCTTACTAATACTGCATTTCTATAGCTAACTGTCCATCTAGTATATTCAGCTAATATTTCCCAATAATCTAAGATAATATTTCCTAAAACATTGTCTCAAATAATTTCTTTCATATTATTGAAAAGTTCTTCTTTATTTGCGATAAAATTATTTTTATCAACATTACATTCTTTAATATCTTTTTTTGTATTTACATATATTTTAATAATATTTTCTATATTAAGTAAATTATTCTTATATGCAGAATTTTTAGATTTTTTTGATAACCTATTTTCTTTAAAAACAATACTTATTTTCTTTGATAAATTAATAAGATCAAGAAAATTTGAAAATATAATATTATTGATTTCTTCTTTTTCAACAAACCCATATTTATTAATATTATAGTCTATAATATTAAATGTATTCTTTATCGTAGATAATAAAATATCATTTCAATATAGTGTAAAAATTGTTCTTAAAAGTTTAATTTTACCTACTATCTTAGATATTTTCTCTTCATTAACATTAACATTGCCTAATGAAGAAAAGAAATATTTATCTAAATATTGTTTTTCTTTTTTAGATAATTTATCTATTTTTTCTAATGTAAATACTTCTTTTTTATATAAAATATACAAACATTTAGCATTATTATACTTATTCTTTGAAAATAAATGATAATCTTTAAAAATTTGTTCAAAAGTTTTTAATTTTATCTGTTTTAATTTTCTTGTATTAGTACTATTAGTTCTTAATTCCCATTGTAATAAATCTTCTATCTTATAAGTATCAAAAATTTGTGTATTATCACAAGCATTATCATTTATTTCATTTTCAGTCTCATTAATTTGTACAATATTTTTAATTTTTTTAGAGAAATCTGGTGATGGGGGATTTACAGACATAATTATCAAAATTTAGTATATTTAAAAGTAATGAATAGCTATATTTAACATATTTATATAATCAATATAATAATTAAAACAAAAAAATCAAATAAAAAACAGTTTTTTATTTGATTTTAAAGCTATATTAACATAACACAAATATATATCATTTTTAATTATTCATTTGGTACAATATTAACTGAATTAAGATATTTTTTAAATAATTCATTATAATTGTTCTTTATTATTTTGTTCTGTTGTTTTAATAAATAATTCTCCTGATACAAAGCAGTATCTTCTTGATATAAAGTATTTATAATTCATAAGAGTGAAATGAATATAAACATTATGACATACATTAATAAATCTTTTTTGTTAATATTTATATATCATAACTTATTTAATCCAACTATAATTAGTACACCTAATGCAGACAATAATGGTGAGAAAAAAGCTAATATTAATAATAATATTGCTATTATCCTTAACATAATATTATTAAATTTAGTTATCATATTAAGTATGTCATTATATTGTATTAGAACTCAATCTTTTCTTATTTTCATAGTATTTTAAATTTAATTAAATAAAATCTTTTATTTTCCTAATATTGAGATATTTCATAAATTAATATCATTAGGAGATTTTCATGTTTTTTTCATCTCTCTATATAAATCATCTAAATTATTCCGTCAAATTTTATTTCTTCTAACATTACGTCTTCTAACTTTCACTATTTTATTTCTTTTAGTTGTAGATCATAAACATATATTTCATAATTTGTCTATGTCTCCATAAGTATGGTCCATGATTAAATAATTCATATGAAACATCCAGTTTTGTAGCTGTTTCCATCATTTTGGATTATCTATAACCTCTTTATTATAAATGAATGGATTATTTAGTTCTCATATTCTTCGAATATCTGGAACAAATTCAGAACTTGTTATTTCTTTTAATCAATCTAAATATTCTTCTTTTATGTTATCATATATTTCTTTTCTAATATCTTTAACACTTTTATACAATGGTTCGATTTGAGCCATATCTTTTTCAGGATCTACTTTATCATGAAGTCAACTTATAGGGTCATATCAACTTATATTATAAAATACCTTTGCCATAACATCTGGGAAATATTTCCAGAAAAATAAACTCTCTAAATCTTTACTTAACAAAATATAATCATCTGCATTAGCATTATTATAAAACAATTCAGATGCTTTGTTTATATCATTTAATACATTTTCATTTAAGTTCACTGCTTTTCTAAATGTATCAGCCCATTCTCCATTTAAACACTTTATTTCTTCTAAAGTATCACTTTTTTTATAGAAGTTATTTTCTTTATTTTTACCTACTAAATAATCATATTCATTTAATGTAACAAGTGTATTACCTAAAACACCTGCGTCCTTAAGTCTTTTAAATAAATTTGTATCATCTTTTACAGGCTTTCCTGTTGAAAAATCAAAGAAATATGCTCATAATCAAATTTGTTTTTCTAGCTCTGGAAATAATGGATAAAAAATAGGAGCTCATACTAATCTAGTTCTACATATATTAGGATGTTTAGTCCCATATACCTTTACATTAGTCCCAGGTATTCTACCTGTATGTTTTATATACCAAGCAATCAAAGATATTCTTCATTTAGCAGTTTTCTTATCATTCCGTCTTTTATCAAATTCACTTTTAGCTAATCAAGCAAATCTTTTTCATTTCATACCATCAGGAGCATATTTATACACTTCTTCTTTTATTCTTTCATCATCTATATTATAGTTTTCAGGGAATACTGCATCTTTTTGTAGGGCTTTATGTATTTTTGGATCTGCAATATCAGGTAGTTTATCAGTCCAATAAAACCAAGTTTTTACATCTCCATAATATACTTTTCATATCTTAGGAATTATTGTAGTTAAAGGATTATATAAATGTCTTTTATTTTCTTCTTCTGACATTCTTACATTATATTTTGCAAAGAATACTTTTGGTATACTACTCATAGATGGATTGTATGCATATTTAAATACCTTTTCTCCATTTTCTAAAACTGTATTTCAAGTATAGTAAGTAACATCTCAAATATTTGTAATATATATATATTTAGCTTGTTTTTCTCATATTTTTCTTAAGAATTTTAATGTAAATTGTATTCCATTATCTAAATATTTTATTTTATATCTATTAGGATTATTAAAATCTACATCATTATCATGATACAATTCAGGTGATACTGGTGCAAATCCCCATCTTCCTTGGTTTACATCAACAGTTTTATTTTCACACTCTCTATATTTAATCTGTCAATTCATAGCAGATGGACTAGCTACATATTTTAAAAACCAATTTCTTAATTGTGGTGCATAAGCATAATCAAAATCATTAACACCTTCTTTCTCTTCTTCAGAAATATACTTAGTATTAATATACTTTTTTACTTTTTTATCATATCCATAATGTAGTTTTGTTATTCATTGATCATGATTATTTACTTCTCTTTCTGTATCTACATATGCTACTTGTTTATTGTCATAAACTTTTTCTGTATCAACTTCCGCATCATCATTTACTAAAACTCTACTTAAAGTATAATGCATAAATTCATCAGGTGTTCTTCAAATAAGATTTGCTACATGTGAATAAAAAGATTGAGGTACCAGATAGTCTGTTTCTTTCATTCAATTATCTGTATCTGCATATAAGAAAAACTGTCTTATTAATCACCGTAATCTAAACTCTAAATCGAATGGATTTACCATAGGAATATCCATTAAATCTAAGTTTTCATCTATATCTTCATTTTTTTCTAACTGTTTCTTTGTTTTTTGTATATTATTAAGATATTCTTTAATTTCAGATAATGTATTTATTTTATGTTCTATAACTTCAATATCATCTCAATTTTTTACTATTTTAATCTTATCAGTTACTAATTTTCATTTAAGATTTTCATCTAATAGTGCATCTACAAAATTATATACATTATTAAAATAAGTTTCTGTTTTATTAGTTTTAATAAATAATGTATCTATCCATTTAATTACATCCATTAAACTCAGAACAACAAAGAAGTTAGGACTTGATTTAATATGTTTAGATGGTGACAATCTATCAAAATATCCATTTCATATAGTTAAAGTAAGTATTTTACTATTTAAATGCCAAGATATTTTTTTTCAATGTGCCAGAATTAGTTTTTTAAACTCTGTATAATATGAAAGAAAATCTTCATTTTCAAAAGGCATAAATCTAAAATCCTCATCTTGAATAATTGTTTTAAGTTCTTCAAGTGATGAAACAGCCATATTTTTCATATCCTTTATTTCTTGTCTATTAATTTTTATCGAATTTACTATCTTTTTATACTTAGTTTCATCAAATCCAGAAAATATAATTTTTACCAGTTGTGGATCATTTTTTAGTATAGTAAGAAATTCTTTAAGTTTATCTTCTTTTGTATTTCTAAAATATTTAACAAGTAAATCAAATTGTTTTAGTTCACTTAAAATTTTCTTTTTCTCTTTATCTGATATGTCAGACACTTTTATCATCTCAATTAAAGTATAATGGCATATTCAAAATTTTTTGATAGTTCAAATCAGACTGTTAATTTTAGCAAAGAAATTATCATAAAGTTTTTTCATCTTTTTATCCATTTGTAATAATTGCCGTAATATCTTTCAAACTATTTTACAATTTCATTCTCTACCAGTGCTTAAGCTTCACTCGTCTAAATACCAAAATCATGCAGGTTGATAATTATGATCATGTATATTCTCATTATATACTGATGTTGGTATTTTTCTCAAAATTTTATAATCCCGTTCAGTTTCTAATTTATGTATAGGATATAGAAATCATTTTTTTGTATTTTCGAAATCTCCTACTTTATAATTAAAAAAATCTTCTTTTGTAAAATCGGTATTAGATCATGTTGTTTCTAATAAATCAGTTTGTAAGTTATGTGTTTTAATACTTTCAGATAATGATAATAATTTATCATTATCAAAAACTTTAGCTTTTTCTTTATTAAAAAAATGTCAATTATTATAAGCATTTACAACTTTCTTAACTGTATTTCATATATTGTCATCATTTAATAATTCATTAATTTCTTCCTCCATTTTCTTTTCTTCCTCTTCCATTATCTTTTCTATATTAGCTTTTTTACTAGCTTCATCAGATATTTTAAGTCTTTTTTTTATTTTTTTATGTACTGCTGTAGTTGCACCTCTACTACCTACACTACAATATATGAATAATTTTACTAATTTAGCTATTATTCAAGGTTTTTTAAAAAGGATTTTATCTTTAGAAAGTTCTTTCCATGCTTTTACATATTCTGTAATATATTTATTGAATATTTTTTTATTAAGTTCTGACTGTATCAAAACTTTTGCCTTTTTATTTATATCTTGTTTAAGATACTTAACTAGGATTTTCTTCCTAGTTTCATTATCAATATCAAGTTTTCTAACTTTACCATATTCCTTATCAGGAATTAATCAAAGTTCCTCCAACCTTTCAGCCATATCTAAAATGTAATCTTCATCTCAAGTTTCTATTCATAACATATTAACTATACGATTAAGATCTTCTATATATATGGTTTCTAGTTGTCCAAGGTCTAAATTTAGATCAAGAACTTTTCATTCTTCTATTTTTTTAAATGGATTAAACATATTCTTATATTATGAAATAAATTATTGCTCTTTAAACTATAAAAACTAAAATAATGAAGGTTCCACAAATAATTTTCTTTTCATTTCTTCTGGCGTTAAAGGTTTTATTTTTTCTGTATTGTTTTCTTCCGTTTTATTATCTTCCTTATTATCTTCTTTATTATTATCAATTTCAACATAAAAAATCTTATTATGTTCAAAATTTTTATAATAAGATTTTTCAAAAGATAAAAGATTTAAACCTTCAATTCATTGTATATTTCATTTACTTGAGATCCTCCAAGAAAGCCCATTCCTTTAGGGATGGGATGAATTGGAGATGGTCGTTAGACCATTAAAACTATTAAACCTTTTTTTGGTCTTCAATATACTTTTTAATAACATCCTCACTTATATGTCAAATAGTCTCTATATAATAGCTTCTAGTCCATAAGGTTGGTAATTTAGTTTTAAGTTCTTTAAATTCCTGTCTTAAATAATGTGCTGTATATCATTTAAGCTGTGCTACTATTTGTGCAGGAGATAATGTAGGGTCTGCTTTAACAAATAAATGAATATGGTCAGGCATAACCTCCATTTTCTCTATCTCAATACCTAACAACTTAGCTTTCTCTAATAACAGCTCTTTAAGCCTGGCTTCTATATCTCATGTAAGCACTTTCTTTCTATATTTAGGCGTCCATATTATATGGTATGCTACATTATATACACTTCATTTATTTGTCTTCCATCTATAAACTGGATTATCCACAAATCTTTTTCACATTTTGACTTGATTATTTTATAAATATAAATATACTAACAATGTTAGTATATTGTATTATAAACATTTAATATTTATTTCAAGTCAAAATGTGAGTAAAAGAAAGTTTGTTAGCTACCAGACAAAGAAGACTTAATCAAAGACCTTATGTTTTTCAGGTTCAGATTAGTAAATCTAATTTGAATAAAGAGCAACATAATTTTCTTGTTAATGTTTTCAGGGAAGCTAAATGGTTATACAACTACATACTAGCTGATATTAAGAACAGGCTTAATGTTGCTCATAAATTCAAAGAGGTTATTGTTAAAACTCCTGATTGAGACGAGGTAAGACAATTAAAGTATATTAGCTCTCAGATGAAGCAATGAGTAGCTGACAAACTAAGGTTTTCTTTGCAAGCTCTTAAAAGACTTAAAGATAAATGACATATTGTATGAGCTTTTAAATATAAATCTGAATACAACACATTATATCTTAAACAACATAATAGTACTCACATAATAAACAAGTCTAAAAACAGAATTAAGCTACAAGGTTGTAAGAAGGCATTTAGAGTGTTGTGACTGCATCAAATACCTGATAATGCTGAGATTGCTAGTGCTGAGCTTAAAAGAGTTGCTGATTGAAAATATGTCTTTTATATAACTTGTTTTGTTGATAAACAAGAGGTTAAAGATAATAAAACAAAGTCTGTTTTAAAAGAGTTATATAATATAAACAAAGATAGAGCATATTTAATACCAAAAAATATTGGTGTTGATTTTGGTATTAAATATGCTTTTATCTTATCTAACTGATTTGCATTTAATATTGATATACATGAAACCAAAAGACTTAAACACCTTCAAAAGCATTATAACAGGAACCGATGAAAGTGATGAAGGTTCTACAAGAAGAAATGATCTAGGTCTAACAATAGGTTTTGGTTGAAGCTCAAGATAAGGAAGGAGCGGTACAAGATCATGAACAAGAAGAAAGATATTAAACATAGAGTACTAGCTATGTTTAAGTTGTTTGGATGAGTGTATATACAAGATGAGAATGTAAAGGCTTGGCATCATAATAGTAAGCAAGGTATGAGTGGTAAAGT
>JALUWO010000336.1 GCA_027019405.1 Candidatus Altimarinota bacterium
AGTTTCCTTTTAATTGATATTCAAGTGCAACAATTTCATTCATATTTTAGTCCTAAAATTAAATTTTACCTCTAAATAGGCATATTCAAACTTCCAAATAATATGGTTTCTTGGATATAACGACTGAGTTGAGAAATATTTGAGCCGCAGGGTCAAATATTTCTCTCCAATGATTTGTTATGTATATATTTCAAATAATTCTTCTTTGTTAACTTCTATACCAAACTTCTCTAGTTCTTTGTTTCTATTTTCTAATAATTTTTCTAGCATTTCTTTTTTATCATCTATTGAAGCAAAATGTAATTTCCTATGACAATTTGGACACAATGAAATTATATTTGCAGGAACATCTAAACTATAATTAAACTCTTCTTGAAATTGCAGAGGAATTAAATGATGAGCCTCTGCATATTGTTCATTTGTAGATTTAGAAATAAAAGTTTTATGTGTGCTATCTACTTCACATAAAAAATTTGCTTTTTCTAAAGCCTTTTTTGCATATGATAAGTTTCTTGGATAAACTTTTTTATCATTACTCTCTCTTGATAGTTTTATAGGTTGTGGTTTAAAATCTGGTTCATCAGAATCAATGCTAGATAAATTGTTCTGCAACTCTTCATCTGCTAAATTATCGTCAAGATAATAAATTTTTTGAGAATTTATATAATTAAGAACTTTCTTACTGGTTGTACTATCTAGCAACTGATAAGTTCTAAAATTTCCTAATTTTGGTTTTACAATTTTTAAAACTTTTTCATAGTCGATATAATCAACTAATTCAAGATTATACGAGTAATCTAATGGATATTCGGCATCATCTGTCTTTTCAATTTTTATAATATATCCTATGGCAAAAACATTAGCATTTTTTACAAAAAGTACGGTAGCATTATTTGATTGTATCCATTGCTTTTCATATCGTTTCTTTTCTGCCCATCTTGTACTATTTTCTTTTAGAAAATCTTCAATTGAATTATTTGTTCCAATCGGTTGAATTACTACTAGTTTTTCTTGTGAATCAACAATATAATATTCATATGGATCTTTTGTTTTATCAACTTTTATATTTTCATGAAGAGAATTTCTCATCAACTCAGCATTAATAGTTCCTCTGATTTTTGCTTCAGAGGATGTCTTTGTTGAAGTATAATTTTTATCATAATCTGGATACATTTTAATGTATTCTTTAGCTAATTGAGTTTCAGTAGCTCTTCCACCTAGTTTTTTTAATACAATATATGCTTTATCTTTTATTGTCAAAATAATCTCCTTCTTTTACATAACTATTTAATCAAACACATAATATATAAATTAACCTTAAAGAAACAATTAACTATCATAATTAATGTGTATTAAAAATGTAAATTTACTCAATAGTATGTCAATTTGCTATATTTTTGAATAAA
>JALUWO010000337.1 GCA_027019405.1 Candidatus Altimarinota bacterium
GTTATTTTGCAAGATTTTATATCTTGAAAATTTTGGTTAAGAAAACTATAAACTTTTTCTAATTTATCTGGTTCTGTTTCATAATCTTTATTTTTATAAAATTCCCAAGTATTTCATTGTTTATCTTTCATAAACAAATTTACTTTTCTTTGCAATCTTTTCTCAAATTTGTCTAGATCTTTTTCTACTAGTAATCTTAAAGTTGGGGTTTGTACTCTACCTATACTTATACCAAATCTGTTATCTTTTATTGTATTAAAATCTAAATCTTGGTATTTTTCTACCATTTTAGAAAGTGATTTATTTGATTTTATCAATTCTTTATATTTATTTTCAAATTCATTTATAAAACTGTTTATTTTATTAGATATTTTAGTTTGATATGTTTTATAATCATTAGCAACCTTCCATAATTGTGGAGACATTTTAAATCAGATAACTTTATCTAAGATTTGTCTTGCAACACCACTATTAAACATATTCCAATCTAAATCATCTTCTAATAATTTAAGAGCTTCTAAATATCATTTTTCTGAAAAATCTCTAATTCTAAGTCTTTTATATTGTCATTTTTTTAACCCTAAATATTTAACAATTTCACCAGCAATAACTTCACCCTCTCTATCTGGATCAGTTCAAATTATAACAATACCTTTATTTTTTTTAACAGTATCAAAGGCTTTTTTCATATTAGAAAGGTTGTTAGTTTTAGCACTATCTACTTTCCATTTTAGTTCCCACTTTTTAGTATCAATATCTAATGATTTAGAGGAAGTCTTATAAAAATGTCAGATGGTAGCCATAGCAACTACTGTTCATCATAAGAAATCTTCTACCTTATCCTGAAAAGCTTTAACATTTCCAGCTTCAGATGGACTTTCATGCAATATTAAAAACTTAGTATCACTAGGCACTTTCAGACTATAAGAATAATTTTTTGATTTAGATTTAGTAGATTTAAAAGAAGTTCTTTTTCTTGTAGTAGAAGAACTTCTTTTAGATTTTGTTCTTGGCATAGGTGTTGGTTAGAAATAAAAATTATTATAACTATTAAAATGATAGTATAATTAAATATATTATAAAGATATGAAATTTCAATCAATAAAAAAACACCAATAAGTGGATATTAGTGAATTTCATTAGATTAAAACTTTATTTACATTTGATTTCACATCATACCAATTAATGTTTGTATTCAATTAACTTGTAATAATCAACTCCGTCATCAAAGAATAAATATAGAAAATAATTGTACTCATGCTTTAATAGTTAGATACTTATTAATATCTTTTTCAATATTTTTAGATACAATTCCTGATATATTATCAAATCTATTATAAATATATCATAGATTAAAATTTTTAACAGATCAAGTAATATATCATTTATATGCTTCCAAT
>JALUWO010000338.1 GCA_027019405.1 Candidatus Altimarinota bacterium
TTAGGCTATTTTTTAGAGAAATTTTTATTTTTACGAAATATCTCTAAAAAGATAAGATATTTGTAAAAATTAAGGTGAGAATTTAGGCTAAATTAGGAGGTTTTTGGGATTAAGTTCACAGTCTCAATGATTTGTTATACAGATAAATCGATACAGCATTCTTTATATTTCTTATCTGAACCACAAAGACATTTTTGATTAATATCTGGTTTAGGAATTTTATTTTCCATAATAAAGAATGAAGCATATTCCCTGTTACTCCATAATACATTATTATTTTTATAAAAATCATCCTCTAACAGTAATTTACTTTCTTGTAAATATTCTTCGTATACTTTTATACTTTCTAATATTTTATTTTCTACAACATATGATTCAGCAATAGAAATGAGACATTTTAATGATCCATTAGTTAATAATCCCTTTTTTTTATACATATTATATGCATCTCGATAAACAATTCTAGCTAAATTATACATTCCCATATTGTTGAAAGATGTCCCTAAATCTTGAACAATTGATGGTCTAGGGAAACTAAACGATCTTGGTGCACCCAAAATACCTATTTGGTATATACCAGCATAAATACTATTTTCTAAGCAAGACATTAAAGTATGTGCAGCTTCTTTATATCTTGCAACTCTAAATTGAAATCTTGATAAATACAAATAAAGAGCGGCTAAATCAGACAATCTAACACCTTCTTTATCTATATTTGATAATTCTCTATAAATTAGCTCTATTAATTTATTGAGTGCATCATTAGAAAGATATTCTTTTCCCCAATCATTAACAAGTCCTGCAATCGAAGAAGATATATATACTAAAAAAGTCAATTTTTCTTGATTGCTTAATGTTTTTATTTCTGGAAACGCATTGTTATACCAAGCATAAACAAATACTTCATATGATTTTGATTCCTCTGAACCGTTTGAAAAATATAGCTTATTAAGTTTATTTATTAATATATTAAAATTATATGTTTTTAATAGTTCTGCTACATTATTTTTTTTATCATTTGGAGTAATTTCTAAAATTATTTTATTTAATAAATCAAATCTTTCTTTAAGATTTTTTTCGCTTATTGCTTTTTCAATTAAATTTATTCCTTCATTAACATAATTGCCATAGACGGGAATATTTGCTAACGTTGCTTTACTAAAAGCAATTAAAATATCATTTTGCTTAATAAATTTTTCAGAATCCATTTATTTTATTCCTTGATTTAAAATTAAACACTACAATGTTGCTGTATAACGGTCGCGCTGAGCACCCCTTAAGTTTAGTTTCAGGAAAGCCCGTTAGGGGTTTTCTGGAAATAAACTTAAGGGTGTGGCTCCTGCCTTTTGTTGTTCGTAGCGAAGCGGAGAACGACAAAAGGCAGGTGGCACACGAAGT
>JALUWO010000339.1 GCA_027019405.1 Candidatus Altimarinota bacterium
ATAATTGTCAAGCAAAAACTGAAGTATTATCTTATAATTGAAAAAAATATTGTAATTATACTTATGAGAAAAATATATTGATATTAGAAACAAGAAAACAAGCAGTTGCAAAAGTAAAAGACTTTATCAAATGGATGAAAAATGAGTTAAGAAAATAAAAAAATGAAATAAAAAAAAGAGACTGTTGTATAAATTACAACAGTCTTTTTCTCTTGTATTTTTTTATAAATATATATAAATAAAGTTTATTAACTATAAACAAATTTAAAAAATAATCAAGTAATTTTAAAGTTTTTTATAAAATAAATTGGTTATGTATAAATAATTTATTTAATTATAAATTGATAAAACATTTTATAAAGTATTTTTTGAATTTAATTTGTTTAGGATTGTATTTAATATAACTTATTTTTTCAATTTAAAAAGACAACAATTAAGTTGTCTATATTTTTATGCTACAAAAATTATAATTATAACAAAAAGAAAATGAAAATAATGTTTATTTATTTTTTAAATAAGGCTGGCAATTGTTAGACATAAACTATTTTATTTCAAATTCTTCTTGTATCTCTAATTACTTTTCAAGTTCTATCATTAATTTTTATTATCCTTCAAACTCATCATAATTCAGTTTGTTTTTTAATAACATCTTGATGAAATCATTTAATTATTATTTTACCCCTAATTACTAGTGCATACTTTATAAAATCACTATACAAATTTGTTCTTGTCATTTTAATATAATTATAATATAAAACACCAACCTTAATAGCAGTATAAGAATTAAATATATATTTGTCAAGAGATTTTTTATTTTAAATTAAGTCTTTATTTGTATTTTTACTATTTTAATAAAAAATTATTGATTTATTTTTAAAATCTTTAATATATATGTTATTAATTTTATTAAATATATAACTACAAAATATGAAAATAAATGAAATTAAAAGTTTTTTAGAAAATGAGTGATTTACATTAGAAAATAATCAAAAACAATATGATTATTTTTTTGATGATATGGAAAGAAAATTAGGTTATAATTTTTCAGAATTTGGACTTGCTATAAAAATACTTATGGCTAATTATAAAGGTTTATCAGACTTTTTTATATTGACTAACTATTTATCTATAAGTATAATAGTAGAAATAAATAAAATACAACAAGTTTTTAGTTATAGTGAATTTAGACCTTACTTAGAAAAAGCATTAAAATTTAAAGCTCAGTTTAGAATGTCTTGAGAAGAACAACAAGATAAATTTGTTCAATCTAAATTAGCAGTATATGATACATTCTTACAAACAGAAAATTGAAAAATGAAATTTAGTTTAGAAAATATTGATAATAAAATAAAACAAACATTTAAAGAAGTGTATGAATTAAATAATAAAGATAATGAAACTTTAAATATAAAAGTTAGAGATAAATTACTACAATTTTGGACTAGTATAAATAGAGCTTTATTATCTTTATATGATTGAAAAGACTATCCAGTTCCATTATCTTTATGATTTTCTTTAAATGAAAAAGGTAGAACTGAAAGTTTAGATTACAGAATACAAGCTGACCCTGTTGTAAATTTTCATTGATTAAGAAATTGGACTTATAGACTTTTAGCAAGTAAAATTGTAGAATTAGATAATTTATGATATGATGAATATGCTCCAATATATAAAGAAAGTATTTGGTCTCAAAAATTACATATCTGGTGTTGAACTACTAACAGTTGAAAATCAACATCTATTATTTCAGTTTTAGATTATATTTATAAAACAAAACAAGCAGTTTGACAAGAATATAAAATTTATACTACTGAAGACCCTATCGAAAAGAAACTTGATTTTGCATATCAATTACAAGTAGATTATCATAATCCAAATGAAGATAGAAGAATTACTTTTTCAGATGGTATAAAATCTGCAATGAGAAACTCTCCAAAAGTTATAACAGTGTGAGAAATTAGAGATTTAGACACTTGAATTGAAGCCTTAAATGCTTCTATTTCTTGACATATCACTATTTCTACAATACATACAAATACAAGTTTTTCTATTTTTCAAAGACTTAAAAATTTACAATGAAGTGTAGGTTGAAGTTGAATTTCTACAAATGATATTTTAACTTGACTTTGAACAGTTACAACAACAAATCTTTTAACTACTTATCCTATGGAAAAAACAATCACATTAAAAGAATTAGTTAGACCTATAGAGTTAGAAAACTGAAAAAAAACTTATTTATACTATAAATATTTTTGAAAGAAAAAAGATAAATTAACTTGAAAAATAATATCAGATAAACCTATAATTGATGACTTTTTTTATGCTCTTATAGAATATTTAAAAAATAAAAAACAAAACTGAACTCCTGAAATAAAATGAAATTACCCTATGCTTATGAAACTATTTAATACTTTTAAAAGATTTTCAAATTTTTATAAAAATAATTTATACTTAGATTATTGAAATAAATTAGATGTCTTTGATGATTTTATAAAATGGTTTGAATATACTATTGAAAATATGAGAATTGTATATTTACCAGTAGATTATACTGAGACAAGTATGAAACCTACTATGGAAGTATTATCATTAACAACAGACCATATTAATATATTACAAACTGCTAAAAATGAAACAGAGATTTATAATTGGCTTGATAAAAATGAAACTATGTTTTTACCAAGATTTTATTTTGCTTATGTAAAAAATCATAAGTTAGTAGAAGAAAAATGAAAAACATTTGACTTCTTAGATATAGTAAATCTTGCCAATATTGGTTATGTATTTAGAGTTTAGTTGATTTATAATTATAAAAAAAGAATTTATAATTATAAATTCTTTTTTTTATTAATTATTTCTCCAAATCAATAACTATTTTTTTTACTTCTAGTGAATTAATTATTTTATTAGCTAAATCTCAAAACCGAATATTATATCATAGAAACTTTATTATAGCTCATCAAGTATCTACTTTTTTATTAGCTTTTTTTCTACCTCATATATTCCATAAAGTTGCTAAAATTCAATATCTATTTGTTAAATCAATATTTTGTTGTTTCTTCCGCATTTTTATTTGTTCATTTAATAATTTATAAAATAGATAAACTTGTATTTTTTTACTATCTCTAATATATTTAATTATATTATCATCTTCTCATTCTTTTCTTGTATATTTTCAATCTTTATAATCATAAAAAGCTCTTGCTATTTGTCTTAAAATATAGTTTTGCTTCGTATTTAAATTTCATCTATATTGACTATTTAAAATAAAATCTAAAGTTTTCAATTTTATACCAAATAATCAATATGAAAATTTAGACATTATAGATAATTTTGGAGTTTCATACATTAAAAATCTTTTAAATTCTCATTTATAAGTTGTATGTATTCTTGTATTTTCTATAAATAAAACAGATAGAGGAACTCTTATATCTATATTAAATTGTTTAGAATAATAAAATAGATATTTTTGTAAATCTTTATCTACATAAATTGATTCTTTTATATAATTATATATTTTTTTTATTTGTTTATCTTTTATTCAACAAAAATCATAATAACAAAAATTATTATCCATACTTTCTAAATTTTCTTTAAATTGTTTTGAAGTTTGTGAAAATAAATCTTGATATTGTTTTTTAAATTTAAAAAAATTATCTTGTTTAGTATTAGAATTATTATATAAAGAATTTAATAGATATATATTTTTACTATTTATCTTATTTATTAAACTTGTTTGTATTTTATTTAGTATATCTTTATTTATTTTTAGTTTATCTTGTTGAGATAAATCTTTTATTAAAGTATTTATAAAATCTTTTCAGTTAAATTTCTGAAGAATTACTTTAAAATCTAAATTTCAAAAGTTATTTATACAATAAATGTAAAAACTTTTTATAGCAAAATTATAATAATCTTTATTAGGATAATTATTAGCATCAAATAAAACATTTAAATCTATAATATTATCAAAAAAAACAATTCAATCCTTTATTCATATATAAATAACATTTTTACTATATCTTTTTATTTCAAAATTTTGTTTATTTATTTTGTTTTGTAAATTATCTTGTTTTATTTTTATTTTTTTTAATTTAAATTGTTTTTTATAATTTTCATTTATCTTTATTAGTCATTTTTCAGAAAATCAAGTAATTTTATAAATATAAATTACTAGTAATCATATTATAAATAAAAAAAAGAAAGTTATTCAAACTCCATATAAAATGTATTTTATTTTTTGTTTTTTGTTCATATTTAAGATATTAGATAAAATTAATAAAAATACTAAATAGTTATTTATATAGTTATATTATAATGATTTTATATTTATTTCAAGATTTTTAAAGAGTTTTTTATTTTAAAAATATAAAAAAATACTATACAAATTAATGTATAGTATTATAACTTAATTTATTTAATGTATTCAATGTCGTATAGCTGTATATACAATAGCTATAACAACAATTATTAATACAAACATAAGATATAATAATATTGAACCTATGAAATTATATCAAATGATTGCTAGACTTCTCTTAATAAAAGAATCAGAATTTAACCATCATTTGTATGAATATGTGTCTCATACTTTACTAATTTCTTTAACAATAACTCTTTCAACTACTTGTTGATTTTGTTTATTATTTTCTGTTGTCATAATTATAATATGTTAGTGAATAAAATAACTTAGACTAAAATGGAATATCTTCCTCAGTAGTATCTTCTACTATGTTATTATTCTTATTTCCATTCTTATTTCAACTATCACAGAAGTTCATATCTGAAACAACTATTTCTGTTGTATATCTTTTATTTCATTGTCAATCTTCCCATTGTCTTGTTCTTAATCTACCTTCTACAAATATCTTCCTACCTTTTCATAAATATTGTCCCATCATATCTGCTAATGCACCAAATACAACACATCTATGAAACTCTGCTTCTTCTACTTTTTCACCATTTTTATTTTTCCAACTTCTATTTGTAGCAAGTGAAAAGTTTAATACAGAAACACCACTATCTCACATTTTTTTTACTTCTAAATCAGTAGTTATTCTTCAAATCAACATAACTTTATTCAAATCAGCCATTTTTAATAATTTTTAAATAATAAATAAATAACATTTTTTTAAGAGTTTGTTTTACTCTTTTTTCAAATTTTTTTGATTTCAATTCACATTTTTTGAGCTAACTCCTCCATAAGTGAAAGAGTTGTTTTTACAGCTCACTTTTCATTTCTTAAGTTGGAAATATAATTTGTATCATATTTCCAACTTACTTTTTCGACTCACTCTTGATTCACATACAATCTCTTTTTATTAGTATCAATACTAATATTTATTGATTTTTGTAAATCAATATCATTCGATAATAAATAAAGCAATAAAGTATTACAATTACTATTTGGTCTCATAGTAATATAAATAATCTCATTACTATCTAAATCTTGAAATTTGAACATAAAGTTATCTATATCCCCAAATTTAGAGTTAGATGTATCTTGCTTATCTATATGTTGATAAGCTAAACCTACTAATTTAATATTAGACAAACCTTTCACTAATTCTCCTTCTACTTTATACTGTTCTTTATTCTTCCAAAAACAAAAAACAGTATTTTCTTTATTTTCTCATAATTTTAAAAATAAAGCTTCTGTTTTAGTTATTATTCACATTTGATTTTTTTTTCTTAAGATATAAAACTTTTGATAGTAATTCTTTTGATTATTTTCTTTTTGATTACTATCTTAACTATAGTATATTTATTTTTTTAAAAAAAGCAAGAGATTTTTCTTGCTTTTATGTATATATACTTAGTTTAAATTTATTTCATATTTATTATCAATATTATTGATTTTTTCTATAAAATCTTGTTTTTCATTTTGAGGTAATTTATCTATAACTTTTATAAGTTTTTGAATATCTATTTTTAATTTATTATCATTATCTATTTTTATATTTTCATTCTTTAGACTTATATTTATAATAAAAACATATAATCCATCAGTTTCAAATGATAATATAGTATTTTTATCATCTTTATCATCTTTTTGTACTACTGTAATATTATATTCATCTCTATTCCCTATTTTATTATTAACTTCATTTACTATTTTCTTTAACTTTTCTTTATCTAATTCTAAATTTTCAGAATTATTATTTTTAGTTGCATCTTGATTTATACTTTGAAGAAAATTCACTATTTCATTATATTGTTGTTTAATTTTTCTTTTTTTATCTTCACTTATTTCAATATGTTTTAATTTAAATACAGTAACTATTATAATTCATTTTTCTTTTATTCAATTAAGATTAGAGGTTCTTATAAAAATATCTTTTTTAGATAAATCTGAAATTAAACTTCCATTATTATCTACTTGCATTCACATATTTTTCAGATATTGTTCAATTTTCTTAATATTTTCCTCTGAATTATTATTTATATTTATTGTTTCTATTTTAATCATTTCTTCTTTTTTATTTTTTATATCTTCTTGTTTCTGTTTTTCTTTTCTTTCATTATCTATTTGTTGTTCTGTTTTAAAATTATCTAAGTCTAGTTTTCAATTATATTCTATAAATTCTTTTCTAAAATAGTCAAATTCATAGTATTTTCAATCTCATAAAATTAAATTTTTATCTATTACTTTATTATAAGCAAGTTTCATATTATCAAACTTTTTAAAAACATCATCATAAATAACTAATCAACTTTTTGTTTCATTATTTGAAACTATATAAATAGGTATCATATTTCTTTCTTGATTTTTATTATTATAATCTGATATATAAACTAAATCTAATCTGTCTCATTTAAAAAATATATCAAAAGGTGCTTTATTTTCAAATACAAATATTTCCTTATTTGTTTGTATAAGTCATATTTTGTTTTGTACTCAAACGACATTATTTGAATTTATATCTTTTAGTGATATATCAAAAATTATATTACTTTTCTCAATTGATTGTAAATCCTCAATTTCCTTTCATAATATATCATATACTAATATCAGTCAAATATCACTAGAAATATATACTCTATTTCAGTTTACATAAAAGTTTTTAGCAGTCGGAAATTCAAGTTTTTTATTTTTAATTTCGTTTGTATTTAGGTTTATATATTCTAAATTAAATCAAGTTGTATTTTTTTCAACTATTTTTGCTACTTTTCATAAAGTTTCTCTTCTAAATCAGAAAGCAAAAACATTTCTTAAATATGTTCAAACTTCTAACTTTTTAAAATCTGCAAGAGTTTTTATATTTGTATCTTGATTTTTATATAATTCTAGTTCATCTTCTGTCCACCAATGTCATTCTGGTCATACAGCATACTGTCAACTTTCTTTATAATATCACATTATTTTTTGTGGGTCCAAATGTTTTTGAGTTTTAAATAAAACTAAATCCCCTACCTTAAATTTAGGGTCTTTTTGTTTTATATCAAAATTTTTTATATTTTCTCATCAATTACTTTGAGAGTTTATCATTTTTATAAGATTTATCTTTTTCATTTTGTAATAATTTATAAAATAAAAATATTCACTACTTTTTTTATATAAGAGTTTTAAAAGTTTTTTCAATTAATTTTTTAAATTTCAATAGCATTAATTTCTCATCAATGTCTTTTATTTTTCCAGCTAGTTATATTTACTAGCTGATGACTTTCCAAAATTCTATCAAATAATCTACCATCCAATTTTTCTTGTAATTCTTCTATAGAAAAATTGGAAATAAAGATAGTCTGCAAATTATGTTTTAATCTATAATCAAAAATACTTTTTAGTAAAGGGTAAAAAGCCTTAGTTATTTCAACTGTCCCTAAATCATCATATATTAAAACTTTTGTTTTCATAACTACTTCAAGTAAATAATCTCTTACATCACAAGTTTTTTCCTCGTGATTTCTTTTCTTAAGATTATTACTTTTAAATTCAAAATATAACTGACTTTCATCAATATAAAAAGCATCAAGCCAGTATTTTCTACCTTGAATTAATAAATTTTCTACTAAAAATGTCTTTCAAATTCAAGGTTTTCATACTAAAATCAAGTTTTTATTTTCTGATTTTAGTATAAAAGGAAACAAAATTTTATCAAGAAAAGCTCTGTTTTCCTGATTTACAATTTTTTTATAAGAGTTTCTTATTAAATCTTGATAAGAAACTTCTTTATTTATTTCCTTTTTTTTAGATTTTCAAAGTTTTTCTCAGAGTTTTTTAAATTCTTCTATTTTTCTTTGAAAATCTAAATCTTTAATTTTTTCTGTCATTTTTTTATATTAAATTTAAATAGATTATGCCAATATATTGCTTAAATGGAAAACAATATATAATAATCAAAATAAAAATCAGAAAATTAAAGCTAATACTCATATAATTAACATAATCATATAACTATAATACA
>JALUWO010000340.1 GCA_027019405.1 Candidatus Altimarinota bacterium
TATTTTGAGATACTATATTTGAAGTAATATTTCAGTAAATAAAATTTAAAAATACAGAAAAAAACATAACAAAAGTTAACACAAAAATGGTTACAAAAGCTAAAAGTTTGTTATTTAAAATGTTTTTTAATATAATTTTTCAAAACATAAGAAAATTTTAATACTAAATTTAATTGCATAATATAGTATTTAGTTTATTTTTCAAAGAGAAAATTAGTATTTTTATTATTAAATTTTACATATCCTTACTTGATATATCAAAAAATCTTTCAAAAAATCTAGTTAATTTTTCAAGAACTGTTTCTTTCTTTTTTCATCTTTGGTTATCTGGAGTAAAAGCAGAAATAGGTGGTAATATTTTAGTTATTGCAGTTCAAGTTTTTTGAATATATCAATCTCTAAATGCATTAGATATAAAACTATAAGTCTCTTCTTTATTAAGATTTTCATTTTCTATAATTTTTTCTAACTCTTCTTTTTTCTTTTTTTCAACAAAATTAATCCAATCATCATCAACCATTGAAGAAATATCAAGAGTTTCAATAAATTGTTCTATTAAATCCTTTTTATTTCTTAATTCTATACTTGAATCAATTGCTTTATTAATATCAACTAATATTTCTTTATCTTTTGTATGACTAGAATGATATTGTTTAATAAGTTCAATAATATAGTCAATATTTATTTCAACTTGTTTAATAAGCTCCATTTCAAAAACTAAATCATCATTAATAACTTCTTTTTCTGACTGCTCAGTTTTTCTGAATTCATTATATAAATCAATATACATACTATGATAATCTTGAATATCTCTTGGTGTCAAAATATCATTTCAATTAAATTCATCAAAAGTTGTTAAAATATTCCTAACTCTTAATATCTGGCTATATAATTTAATAAATTCCTTACTTTTTTCTTCTCAAAGTATTCTTTCTCATAGAGGAAATTTTTCTAATAATTCTTCTGCTAAAGTTTTATATCATTTTACTTCCTTATCTTCATCTTTATAGCCATTAAAATATTCTTCAAAAGTTTTTAACAATACAATTCAAGTAGCTTGTTTATCACCAAAAAGTGAAATAGCATCATTTGTAGCTTTTTCTAAATTTCTAAAACATACAATATTTCAAAAAGTTTTAATACTGTTTAATATTCTATTTGTTCTTGAAAATGCTTGAATTAATCAATGTGATTTTAAATTTTTATCAATCCATAGAGTATTTAATGTAGTAGCATCAAAACCAGTTAAAAACATATTTACTACAATTAAAATATCAATTTCTCTGTCTTTTACTCTTTGACTTATATCTTTATAATAATTTTGAAATTTATCTGCACTTGTATCATAAGATGTTCAAAACATTTTATTATAATCTTTTATTGCACTTTCTAAAAAATCTCTAGAAGATACATCTAAATTATCAGTATTTTCAGGATTTTCATCAATTGTTCCATCAGGTTCTTCTTCATTTGCTGTATAAGAAAAAATTGTTGCAACTTTTAATTGTTTATCACTTGGTAAATCCTTAATTTGTTTTTGAAATTCATTGTAATAAATTTTTGACATATCAATTGAAGAAACAGCAAAAATAGAATTAAAACCAGCAAGTCTTCTTTCTTTAAGTGTATAAAAACTATTTCTTTTAGTTTTTTGATCAAAATGATCTCTTATATATTTTACAATATTACTCACTCTTTTAGGATCAGATAGAGCTTTTTCTCTATCAATATTATTAATTTGTTCATCTTCAATATTTTCTGCTTCTTTTATTGTAGATATATAATCAACCTTAAAAGGTAAAACATTTTTATCAGCAATAGCATCTACAATAGTATAAGTATGAAGTTTTTCTCAAAATGCTTGCTGAGTAGTTCTTAAATCTGGATGAGTTCAAGAAGAAGAATTTACAGCAAATATAGGAGTTCATGTAAAACCAAAAAGATAATATTTTTTAAATGACCCAGTAATTGATTTATGCATATCACCAAATTGACTTCTATGGCATTCATCAAAAATTAAAACTATTTCACCATCAAAAATACTATGCCCTTTATTTTTCTTAATAAATTTATCTAGTTTTTGAATAGTTGTAATAATTATTTTAGAATCAGGATTTTCTAATTGTTTTTGAAGTTTTGCAGTAGAAGTGTTTGAATTAGCAGAACCTTTTTCAAATTTATCATATTCTTTCATTGTTTGATAATCCAAATCTTTTCTATCAACTACAAATAAAACTTTGTTTATATGTTCTAGTTTACTAGCAAGTTGAGCAGTTTTAAAACTTGTCAAAGTTTTTCAACTTCAAGTTGTATGCCACACATATCAACCAGCTTCTATACTTCAATATCTTTTATAATTATGAGAAACTTCTATTTTATTAACAATTCTCTCTGTTGCTACTATTTGATATGGTCTCATTACTAAAAGAGATTTATCAGAAGTAAAAATACAATATTTTGTTAAAATATTTAATAAACTATGTTTAGCAAAAAATGTTTTAGAAAAATCTATTAAATCAGTAATTGGTTTATTTTCAAAATCTGCCCACCAAGAAGTAAATTCAAAACTATTACTAGATTTTTTTCATTTATTATTTGATTTAGCAGATTGTTCTTTTATATGAGAAAATCTTGTTGTATTACTATAATATTTTGTATTTGTTCAATTTGAAATCACAAATAATTGAACATATTCAAACAGTCCACTCCCAGCCCAAAAACTTTCTCTCTGATATCTGTTTATTTGATTAAATGCCTCTTGTATAGCTACTCATCTTCTTTTTAATTCAATATGAACCATAGGAAAACCATTTACCAAAACAGTTACATCATATCTATTAGACCTTTTTCAATCTTCAGTTGCATATTGATTTATAACTTGTAAATTATTGTTGTGAATATTCTTTTTATCAATAAAATAAATATTTTTATCACTTCAATCATCTTTTTTCAAAATTTTTATATAATCCTCTTGAATAGTGGTAGTTTTTTCTTCAATACTTTGATTTGGATTAGCAATTTCCTGACTAAAAAAAGTTTTCCACTCATTATCACTAAATTTATAATTATTTAATTTTTCAAGTTGATTTCTCAAATTTTTAACCAAATCATCATTATTATGAATTTTTAAATACTCATAAGCCTGAGATTCTAACTGTTTTATAAACTCCTTTTCAAGAGCATCTTCACTTTGATAGTGTTCTGCTCTTTTTTTACTTGGAGTATATTCAGCTACAACTGTTGATTGTGGATTTTGGGCTACTAGGTTTATATTTTTTGGCATATTTTTTATTTTTTTAGTTAAAATATTAAATTAAAATTAATTGAAAAAAATATTACACTTAAAAAAGATATTCAAATTAATATTTTTATAGAATAATTAATAAATAACATTTTAAAGTTTAATATATTTGAAATAGTATGTATTTGTTCAAGTATTTCATTTGAAAACTCAATATTATTTAAAGATAAAATTTCTTTTTTAAACTCTTTTAATTTAAAATTAGCAATATATCAAAAAAATAATAATGGCTTTATATTAGAATTTTTAATTTTTGGAAAAATAACTAAATATATAAATATAAATCAAGAAATAAATAATAAAATTATTAGAAATAAAATTAATATATTACATTTATCTTTCAATGTAATTAAAATCTTATCTATATTTTTAAAATAAAATCAAAAAAATATTGAATATAGAATAAAAATAAATGCTATTTTTTTATCTGCAAACATTAATAAATTATTTAATCTATTTAATTCAGATTGTAATATACTAATTTCTATTTTTTTCATATTCTTATTTTATTTATCTAAAATATTATTTATATAATCTTGTCAATGTATATCACACCAATTATTAGTCATAATATATATATTATCAATATTATTTCATAATTCTAATTTTTTATCATTTGCAATAAAAAATTCCTTCCATATTTTTTCTTTTTCTCAATTTGGACATCAACAAGACTTAATAATATAATCTTCATAATTTTTAAAAAAGTAATTATAAATATTGTCATCTAATACAAAATATGATTTATCAGTATATCAACAATTATTTTTAGGATAAGAAACTAATTTTGAAATAACATTTATTAATTTTCATGCCCAAACTTCATTCTTAAATTTTTTATTTCACAATTTTCTTACTAAAATTTTATCTTCATATATTCACATTTTACAAGTTAATTCAATATCATTAGACTTTTTAAATTTAGGAACAACATATTTTTCAAAAAAAGTTTTAAATATAACACCAGAAACAAAAGCTCTTTCTTTTGCTTTTTCTCACTCAAAAATAGCAAATACTCAATCTCATTTAATATCTATATAATCAGCATATCAATCAACAGATAAACAATCTATTATACTTTGAGTAAAATAATCATATATTTTTGCCATAACACTTTTATACCTTTCATTTGATAATTCAGTAGAATCATTTAAGTCAACAAATAAAGCTACATATTTTTTATCTCATCAAGTCCATATTGGTTTAAGAATATAAGCTTCATCATTTATATTTTTTATTAAACTATCACTAGCTTCTTTTATTTCAAAATTATTATACCTATAATTTGCTTTATTTTTTAAATCACCTAATATATTTAAATACATATTTTTTTACTTAATTTTTAAATCTCCACTTTCCAACTCCTTAAACTCCAACAACTTCCCTCTATAATACTCATATTGTTTCCTTCTAGCTTCTATTTCAGCAGGTAAACCTTGAGAAATATCATTTACAAGTACATCAAATTTATTAAGAATTGAAACTATTTCTTTTTGTTTTTCAAGTGGTGGGATTGGGATTTTATATTTTAAAATAGCTGTTTTATCTCATCTAGGCATTTTAGCTCACTTTGCATTTTTCATATTATAATGAAAGAATTTATCAGAAGCTAATAAATGATATAAAAATCTAGATTTTATATTATTTCTAAATTCTTTTTTTATTCTAATAACTAAAACATCTCAATTTGTTCATCAATTATTTGTTGCATACCATATTTTTTTCAAGTAAGGTCTAATATTTCAAATCAAAATATCACCTATTTTATATTCTGTTAAATTTCAACTAATAGGAACACATTTTGAAAAAGTTTTACCTTGTTTATTTTGTAATAAATTATCTACTCAAACATATATATTTTTATCTAATTTTAATGCAGAAATTCTATCTTTTGAGTATCAAGCAACTTCCCCCAACTCTTTCCACTCCACTTCCTCATCCCCAAAACTCAACAATTCATCTCTATAATATTCATACTGCTTCATTCTTGCTTCTAGCTCTGCTTCTAGCTCTGCTTCTAGCTCTGTAAAATTATCTAAGATTTTCACTATTTCTTTTTGTATGTCAAGGGGTGGAAGAGGAATTATATATTCTTTACGAATTATTGATGGATGAGCTTTTTTTGTATAATCAAATTTTTTTGTTAACCATAGATTAATTAAAACATAATAAAGATATTTATTATAAAACACCCTTTTATTAATTAATTTTAACCAACCTGAAACATTAGTAACTGAATATTTATGTTTATTACGGAAAAAAAATCTTCAACCACCATCTATTGACCATGTTATAAGTTCTTCATCAAACATATATTTTCAATAATGACCAAACTCTCAACCTATCTTTGCAGAAGAAGAATATACAGGATAATTACCAGGATATAATTTCATATCAGTTTTAGATATAATATTTCATCTACCAAGCTTAATTATTCCCTTATCTTCCAATTCTCACAATTCCTTAAACTCCACACCATCAGGGCAAAGTTCATTGATTAGTTTTTCTATTTTATTCATAGTTTTTTAATTTTTTTGGTAAAATTATTTAGTTTTTAATTTTTTAACATCACTTTTTATTTTTCTTTCAATCTTTTTTAAATCCTTTTCTGCTGGTAGTTCTTCTGGTTTTATTCAACTATCTTCTAAATATTTTCTTACTCATTTATTATTTTTTATATGTTCAGTTGTAATTTTAGTTTCTCAATGTAATCATTTGTGTTTCATGTTGTGATTTGTAACTTCTGTTGCTAGGTCTTTTGCCTTTAATGTTACTGTTGGTAAAACATCAGCTAATGGTCAAGATTTTACTCAGAGTTTATTTTTCATTTCTTGAGTTGATTTTCATCAAAAAAGCACTGTATCTCATTTACTTCTAATTCTTCATATTCAAGCTCAATCTACTCATCTTTCAAAAGCTAATTCTTGAAATTCTTTTTCTGTTCAAGTAAGTTTTTTTCTTGCTCTTAATCTATCTAAATCAATTAATTTTTGTTCAATTATTTCTTGTTTTCTAGTTTGAACTGCAAAATATGCTTGTGCAAATGCTATTTCTTGTTTTTTTGGATCTCAATTTTGTGCTATTAAATAACATGCATATCTTGAAAGTTTATAATCTTCTCATGGTCTTCCTCAACTAGGGATAGTTTTTCCTGACACTAGGAAAAACTCATTTTCAGGATTTACATCAGAACTTTCACAAGAAATCATTGCTTTTTTTATAGCATTATGAAAATTCTCCCATTTACTATATCAAAGTAGTTTTTGTAAATCTCTTGCACTCCAAAATTCAAATCAATTTTCATCAATTTTTTTTATACTATCAAAATCTGTAAACATTTTTGTTATAATTTTTGATTCCATATTTTTTAAATATTAATTATAAAATTATTTATTTCCTTCTAAGTCTGCAACTATTTCATCTATTGATTTTCTCAGTTTTGATTGTTTTTCTACTATTTCAGAAATTTTTTCATTTAAAACTTTTATGTCTATAACCTCTCTTGTATCTTCTGCTTCAACATAACTTGAAACTGCAATATTATAATCATTTTTAGCTATTTCTTCATTATCTACAAGTCTTGTAAAATACTCTTCTTTATCATTTCTATTTATAAAAGATTCTAAAATTTTTTTGATATTTTTTTCACTTAATTTATTTTTATTTCATCATCTTACAAATTCAGCTGAAGCATCTATAAATAAAGTTTTATTTTCTTTTTTTGATTTTTTTAAAACAATAATACAAGTACCAATTGTAGTTCAAAAAAATAAATCTGGTGGTAATTGAATTACTGCATCAATATAATTATTGTCTATTAAATATTTTCTAATTTTTTGCTCTGCTCATCATCTGTATAAAACTCAAGGAAATTCTACAATTGCAGCTGTTCAACTTGTAGCTAACCATGAAAGCATATGCATAGTAAAGGCTAAATCTGCTTTTGATTTTGGTGCTAAAACTCAAGCAGGTGAAAATCTAGGGTCATTTATTAAAATTGGATTTGCATCTCATTCCCAATTAATTGAATATGGAGGATTTGAAACTATTGCATCAAAAGGCTCATCATCCCAGTGTGCTGGATTTATAAGAGTATCTCAATGAGCAATATCAAATTTTTCATAATTTATATCATGTAAAAACATATTTATTCTACAAAGATTGTATGTTGTAAGATTTATTTCTTGACCATAAAAACCTTGTCTAACATTGTCTTTTCATAAAACTTTTGCAAATTTTAAAAGTAATGAACCTGAACCACAAGCTGGATCATAAACTTTGTTTACTTCTGTTTTTCCTACTGTTGTAATTTCAGCTAAAAGTTCACTTACTTCTTGAGGTGTAAAAAATTCTCAACCTGATTTTCAAGCATTACTTGCATACATTGTCATCAGATATTCATAAGCATCACCAAAAGTATCATTCATATTATCTGAATAATTTCACAATTTTAAATTTCAAATTGATTCAAGTAAATCTACAAGTTTTTTATTTCTTTGTTCTACTGTTCCACCTAATTTATTAGAATTTACATCTAAATCATCAAATAAACCTTTTAAATCTGGCTCACTTTCTGTTCATTTAGCAGAAGCCTCAATATTTTTAAAAATTTGAGAAAGAGTTTCATTTAAATTATCATCATTTTTTGCTTTTTTAACAACATTTACAAAAAGTTCACTAGGAAGAATATAAAAACCTTTACTTTCTACTGTAATTTTTCTACCAAATTCTGCTTCTTCATCTGATAATTTTGCATAATCAAAATCTTCATCAGGTTCATTTTCATTAATATATTTTACTAAATTTTCACTAATAAACCTGTAAAACAACATTCATAAAACATATTGTTTAAAATCCCAACCATCAATACTTCATCTTAAGTTATTTGCAATTTGCCAAATAGATTTATGAAGCTCTGCTCTTTCTTGTTCTTTTGTCATAAGTATTAAATTAAAAATATAAATATGCAAGAAGTATAGAACATTAAATCAGTATTTCAATATATATTTTGTATTTACAAACAACTACTTTTTTATATAACAAGATAAGTTTTATTAATTAAATAACTTAAATGAATA
>JALUWO010000341.1 GCA_027019405.1 Candidatus Altimarinota bacterium
ATAATTTATTATCATATGATAATAATAGTATTTTTTTTTGTATATTATCGTTATTTTGTTTTATAGTATTTTGTAGTTCAATAATTTTTGTTAAAAAATTGATTGTTTTTATAAAGGGATTTTCATTTTTATTTAATTTATAATTTAATCAATTACTTAATTCATAAACAATATTATTAATTTTGAGTAATCAAAATATCTCATCAAAAATAATATCTTCAGGAAGACGATTTTTATTTTTTAGAAATATATTATTAATTACATCTTTTATGTCTGATTTATTAAAAATTATTTTATTTATATTATTTTCTCATATTATTGTAGAATTTGTCTTTAAACATACTTTTATTATAGAGATTGTATTTAAATTACTATTGAAAAGTTTATCATCTGTTGTAGTTGCGATATTTTTTTCATTATTAAAGGTAAAACTTTTCAAAAAGTCTTTATTTAATATATCTTTAGGAATTATATCTATGATTAAGTTATAGATGGTTGATAAATCTGTTTTTTGTTTTGGATCCTCTTTTAAAATTAATAGTAAATCTAGTATATCTTCAGGAAGATCTTCTATATCTTTTACTATATCAAACATTTTCTTAAGTCACTTTGTATCTAGTGTTGTTTTTTTGCTATATAATAAATGTTTATGTTTGTTAGAAAATTGGTATAAAAATTTATATTTGTAAACTATTCATTTCAATTTTAAATCATATTTTTTAAGATTTTCTTCTAAATTATTTCAATTTAATTCTATTTTTTTAGGGTGTATATTTGGAAATTTGTCATTGAAAATTTTATAAAAATCTTGAATTTCAAAAATCTCTTGTATATCTTTTGGAGTTTGAATATTTTTTTTGTAGGTTAATAATTTTATTTCAGAAGTTTCTTTATTATTTTTCATATATAATAATATTGTAAATATAAATTTATAACAAGATAATTATTTTAAATATTAAGTCAAGTTCGTTTAAATATTTCATTTTTATGGTTTATAAAAAGATTATATTTATTAAAGAAAATTTATAAAAATTTTAATATACTTGACAAACTTATTTTTAAACATATAATTTAGCTGTGAAGTTTATATATTTACATATTGTAAACAAAAATAAAAATGAAAACAAAAAGATGAACTTATACTCAAGTGATGACAATTGCAGATGCTATCAAAAAATCTAATGCTGCAAAAAACTTATGGGAAACTACAGTGAAAAATAAATAAAATGTTGTAAAAAAAATAGGGTAGTGTATTTGTTTATACTACTTTTTTATTTTACATATTTTTAAACATATTTATATCTTTATCTATTTTCAGTTTTTTAAATAGATAATTTGTATCTATTTTTTCTGCAATAATTTTAAGCTCATCTAAAATTTCTTTACTTATACTATTTTTATCAAATCAAGTTAATGCCAATAAAATATCTAGTTTTTTTACTTTTTTTCATTCCATATAAAGTCAAACTAAATCTATAAGTGAAAATTCTTTATCTCTTGAAATTTTTTGTCATTTATAGTTTATTATAATTTCTTCATCAGAATCTTTAATTATTATATGAATAGGTTTTCATTTTATATATGTTTTTATATTTACAAGTTCATTAGATCATTTTATATTATCTATAAAATCATTTCTATTATTAAAGATTTCTGGATTAAATTCTCATTTTCATACTTTTAATTTTAATTTTTTTTCATTAGTTATTTCTCAATAAATACTATCTCAA
>JALUWO010000342.1 GCA_027019405.1 Candidatus Altimarinota bacterium
AAATTTTTTGTGGAAACTCCAAAGTTTCTTTTTCTACTTTTTTACTAAAAAATAATATTTCCCATTTCATACTGCTATATTATCAAAAATGATAACTTATTTCAAATATTTTGCTTAACATAATAAAGCTACTTCTTTGAAAGGTTTTTTTGTTAAACTTAAGCTCTTTCTCTTATGTTATAGTTTTAATTGTTTTTTTCAATTAAATGACAAACATAAAAATTTGGTATTTAACAGCAATTTGAGTTAGTTTAATATAAAAATCCAAATAACCATAAAGGAATGACATTTTCTCTTCCTATTTCTATATCATCTTTAATTATAAAAGCATTTTCTAAATCTTTGATTTGCTTTTTAGTTTTATTTTTTCCACCAATTTCAAATACATAATCATTTACTAAAAAATCTCCTTTTTTTGCTATATATATTTCATATCCTTCTAACATTGAAGCAAAAAATACTTCTCTTACCGTTCCTATTTCTCTTTTAGAGCAATAAGCATAATGTAAATTAGTATTATTTAAATAAATTTTTTCTGGTTTTGTTAATATATTATTACCTCGATATTTGTTCCATATAAGTCTTAAAATTTTAGCTTTTTGTAAAAAATAAAAATATTTATATAATCTTTTATAATCATTTTGGCTCATTCCCATTTTAGTTAAAAACTCTTGTATATTTAAAGTAAAAGGATAAGTCTCACAAATAAGCCTTACAATTTTTTTTAATTTGTTTACAGTTTCATATTCTATCGGGAAAACCGATGGAATATCAACTTCAATAGAAGTATTAATAACTTCATTTAATTTTTTAAGATAATTTGCCTTATCTTCAAAATAAAAAGGATAATAACCATATTTAATGTATTCTCTAAATTTAGACCTTAAGTGAAATTTTTGTAATAGCTCAAAAGCTATGTCAGGATGATTTTTAATTATTTCTTCTAATGTAAATTTAGGTAATTTTATATTTAAATCAATTTCTAAAAATTCCCTAAAACTTAATCCTTTTATTTCATGAATTACAGCTCTTCTGCTTAAATCAGCTTTTGCATTATCAATTCTTATTGCACTGCTACCACTAAAAAACACTTTTACATTTAAAATATCATAAATTTTTTTAAGTTCTATTTCAAAACTAGGATATTTATGTATCTCATCAATAACTATTATTTCTCCACCTTCTTTTGCAAATTCTCTTGCAATTTCAAAAAGAGAATCAATCATAATAAAATCAGCACTTATATAAAGCTTTTTAGTAATTGATACAGGATATTCATTAAGATACTGAATTAAAGAAGTAGTTTTACCAACTCCTCTTGCTCCAATTATTCCTATTAATTTTGACTTCGTATTAAATATTTCATTATAAAAATATCTTTTATAATT
>JALUWO010000343.1 GCA_027019405.1 Candidatus Altimarinota bacterium
GCACAAACTGCATTGAAAAATATTCATAGGCTAGTAGACAATGTTTTTATTATCAAAAATGATGCTATTATTAGTTCAGGGTTTGGTATAAAAGATGCATTTTTATCGGTATCAAGAACTATGCATCTAGCAATAAAAAAACAATATTATTTAGAAGCTTGATTTTTTTAGATGTGATATACTATGATTCTTGGAAAAAAATAAATATTGAATTATTAGTCAAACACAATAGTTTTAAAGTTCATCTTTGTGATGAAGCAGTTGATGAAATTTTTATGAGGACAATAAAATGAACAAAATAGATGAAATACAATATCATGAAAGATATATTTAAATTTATAAATACAGCAGGAATAAATAACCTAAATAAGGAAAACGCTGATAAATTCTTGGAAACATTACCATTTTTTCCAAATTTATTAATTATAGCAAATGATGGTAATATTATTCAGGTGCCTATAAAATATATCTTTAACGATATTAGGATGACAAAAAAAAGACTAAGAAAATTTGAAGAAAATTTCACAGTAAATTATCAAAATCTTGTAGGACAAGAGTTTGAATGTTACGATGGAAATATAAATGGCAGTTTTCTTGAAAAAACTAGAAAACTATTATTGCAAGATATTAAAAGCTAATAAATATTTTTGAATGCTCTCAGATATAGTGAACTGAGGAGAGTGAAAAAAGGGGTCCCTCCTGTCTCCTTCTCGCACCCTTACTCTTTCTTATATAATTTTTACTGAGCTGATATATGCATATATTTCTGTAATAAAATTACTATTTTCATAATCTAAAAATATATCTAAATTATTTAACAATTTAAAATCTTTAGAATACCATTTAAGATAACTCCAAGAACGAAGCTGTAAATTATTAATATTTATGGAATTATCCATATCTTGACTCATATCTTTAATCTTATAGTTTTCATGTTTTACTATTCCGTAATGTAGCTTTTCTTTTCCAATAAAAATAAATACTAAATATTCCTTGTTTAGCTCATAAAAAGTCCCAAAATTTTTACTTTTTTCTTCTTGAAACCACTTCATGCATTTATTTTTAGTAAACACTAATTTTTTTGTTTTCTTATCTTGTTTTATTTTATAATTTATGTTTTTTAAATCAAATTTCTCATTCGTATTAAATGAATGAAAAAACTCATAAAGCATTTGTCCTTTTGCCTTTAATATCTCTTTTTTATATTCTTGCATATTATTGATATTTATATTAAATAAAGTATTGAGCATTTGTTCTTTTTTATTATTAGTTAATATGAATTTATCCAAAGTTATTAAATTACTTTTATAACTTACAGGTGAAGAGATTTGTAAAATTATATCTTTATATTGACTTAGTAATATTGATAAGTTAGTTAAGTTAGTAA
>JALUWO010000344.1 GCA_027019405.1 Candidatus Altimarinota bacterium
CATCTTATCCTGTAGAAAATATACCAAGTGGTTTTTTTGAAGTTGTAGGAAAAGCGGTAGGCTTGTTAAGTAAGTTGTAACGCTTAGTTGAGAAATATTTGAGCCGCATGGTCAAATATGACTCTGCAATAATTTGTTATTATTTTTCAACAATCGCCCAAAAAGTATATCTTCAATATCTCTCCTTGAATCAACAACTATCAAAATATAAACTTTTTCATTTTCAATTTTATAAACAATTCTCCATCTTTTAAAAATTAACTCTCTATATTTTAAAATCCCAACTTGTTGAAGCTCTGGAACAATTCTTCTGCTTGTAGGAAGAATTGATAGATTATTACATTGATCTTTGATTTCAAAGAAAATATCTTTAGCCATTCTAAGACTATCGGTTTTTATATATTCTATAAAATCATATTCTGTATTTTTGTCCATATAACTTCAAAACTTTCCACCTATTATCCAAAAAGTTTTTTTTCTAAATTTTCAAACATTTCATCTTGAGGAACTACATTGTTATTTCGAATATCCTCCTCACTTTGAATTATCAATTTTAATAATGATAAAGAATTTCTCAAATTTTCATAACTTTTTATATCTTGGATGACAGCTTTTGCTTCGCCATTTTGTGCTATGATAATGGATTGTCTATTTTTATTTACACTATTTATAACATCTGCAGTTTTTGATTTTAAATAACTTATGGGTTTTATAGTTTGGCTAAGTTGCATTTGTACATCCTTTCCGTAAGACTATACAATATTGTATTAAATTTAGTCTTAATTTAGTATACAACTATATAATGATAGCTGAAGTGAGGAATATGCGACCTTAGCAAAACTTACTTCAAACTATTTAAAATATATTTTATCTTAAAAAAGGTTTAAGCAAATCCCCTTGTTCAATGTGCATTACAATTTGTTCAAAACTAATATCTTTAGTCTTTTTCAAAATAATATTTTCTCTTCATTTCACTTGTAAATTGCCATGATTTAACTACAACAAACTGTGTGCTTATTGTGTCAATAGAATATGTTAGAAAATAGGGAAATTTTGTTTCATTTTTGAAAAGAAGGTATAAATAAGCTTTGTAAATCAAATAATTTTTGGCAAGTAAAATGACTTGCCAAAAAAGCTTAGAATATCAGAAGCTTTATTTTAAGTAATGATGTAAAAAATGAATGATAACGATTATCGTGAGGAATAAATTAGCCGTCAGGGTAATTTATTCCTCTCCTCGAATTTGTTATGCTTTTTGCTTTCATTGTAAAAGTTAAAGGTATTATACCAATCAAAAGTAATAAAATTGATAAAATTGAAACACCTTCATATTGATAATTTTTCCATACAAGAGCAGGAAGTAATGTCCCCAATGCTCCTCCTAA
>JALUWO010000345.1 GCA_027019405.1 Candidatus Altimarinota bacterium
TTGAAATTTAGAAAATAATAATTTAGGAAGGCTTAAAGTATGAAAGTTATTATTTTTGTTAGTTGTTAATAATAAACAAGCATTAAATATTTTTGATAACTTTCAAGCACGAGCTACCTGACCTACTGAAAAAGATGTTTATGATTTGATTAAACAAGATAAACTTAATATTTTCAGTATCTCTGAAAAAACATTGAAAATAAAACAAAATAGTTATAATTATACTGTTAAGAAAGAATATGAAACTCTTGCTAAAAAACTTGTTGATAATTTAAAAGCTAGAAATAAGAATTTAATAAATTTAACAGTTTCAGAGCTTGTTGATTTGACTAAGGAATATAACTGTTGGAGATTATCAAGAGAATTTAAACAAGAGAAAATATCTAAAGAAATGATAATGATTAAAGAAAATATTTTATAAGATTAAATTAAAATAACAATGCCAAGAAAAAAAACAATAAATGAAGACCAACTAGACTTAAAAGAAATCTTTAACTACATTATTAAAAGAAACAAAGAGTTGGAGTGATTTGATTGAACTTATTATATTTCAAGAACATTATTATACAGATGACTTCCCAAAAAACTAGGATGATGAAATTTTGTGAATGCAACTATAATATTCGATAGACTTACAAAAGAATGATATATTGAAAATCCTGATAGTAATTTAGGAAGATATAAGTTAAGGAATATTGAAAAGTTTTTAGAAGATTAGATTTGATAATGCACTGAAAAATATTTGTTTGTGGGGATACTCATTGATTTGATTTATTTTATAATGATGCTAAGAAATTAAACCCTAACTACTGGACTGAAAGTCAATCTTTAACAAAAGATGATATCTTAATTCAGTTAGGTGATTTTTGATATTTGTGGTATCCACTAATTAAAGAAAAGGAATTAGAGAAATTAGAAAAACAAGTAGATAATTATAAGAAACAACTTTCTAACTTAAATGAAGGTACTAATGAATATGAAACAATAAAAAACAATATAGTTAGATTAAAAATTCATATTAAAAGAAATTATAAACCTATAATTGTACAAAGAAAAAACTTAGATAAATTAGCAAGTTTAAATTATACAATAGCAGTAGTCCCTTGAAATCACGAGAATTATAATGAAATTTTTTGATTACCTGAAATTAAAAAATGGTGAGCTAAAGTATGGGAATTAAAAAGAAAAACAGGAAGTATTTATTTCTTGAAAAGATGAGAAGTTTATCAAATAAATTGAAAAACAATTTTTGCTATATGATGAGCTTTGAGTATTGATAAAGCTTGGAGAGAAGAAGAAAAAAGTTGGTGGATGTTAGAATATTTGTGTGATAAAGAAATTAAAAAAGTTTTAGAAAATACTGAAAAATATAAAACTAAATGA
>JALUWO010000346.1 GCA_027019405.1 Candidatus Altimarinota bacterium
AAAATAATAAAATGAATATAATTACTAAACAAAATTTTCTTGATATGTTACCTACTATAACAAAGAAAATTCAAGATGGATACAAAATGAAAATAGAATTTATAAAAGATAATGAAGTTGATAATTGGGAAACGGTTATTGATTTTTGAGACTGAATAAAAGCAGAAGAAGTTTTAGATTTTTTAGAAAAAGATGGTAGAAAAACGGAAAAAACAACTGCTTAAATTAGATAAGCATTGAGAGATAAAATCTATAATAAAAGATATAGTCAATAATAATCTTGAAAAATATGATGTAAAAAAATTGTCTTGATATAAAAATACTTTTAGGATTAGAAAAGGTAAATTTAGAATAATTTTTAAAAAAGAAAATTGAGAAAATATATTGTTAAAAATAGAAAGTAGATGAGATGTATATAAGTGATTGTAATTTTTATGAATAAAACTCTAAATAAGATTTTTTTATTGTTTAAATTTTTTAAATAATTATGATACAAGTATTTATTAGATAAACCTTTTTTATGCAAATATTTCAAATCAAACTAGTTTTTCAAAAACAGGAAAAATATATTGAAAAAAAGTTTTATTATTCGATTTTGTGAGCAGTATTGAGCTTGTTTGAAAATGATGATACAATTTATAAAAATATTTTTAAAATTTCTTATTCTTTTGATAATACACATTTGTTTATATTTGTTTCTATTTTGTGAAAACAAAATTTTTCTCTTGCAATAAATAAGATTTTACAAGAAAAATGAAAAGTTTTCTCTATTGATGCTTATAAATTCCCGTTAGAACAGCTAGATTTTAATTTAAAGGTTTTAGATTTAGAAAAAATAGTATTAAATCCAATAGATAAGTTTGAACTTAAATTTTTGTCTCCTACACAGATTAGAAATCAAAATAAGATTTTTACTTTACCAGAGTCTGATAGATTTTTGTTTTCAGTTTTAAATAAATTTGAAAAAATATGATTAAACTTTGAAATAAATAAACAAGAATTTAAAAAATGGCTTAGATTTTCAGTAATTCCAAAACAATTTAATATCCAAACAGATTTAGTAGAAATTAAAAAAAGTAAAAGGGCAGGGGTTGTATGAAATATTTCATATATTGTTTATGATAAAAATGAAGAATATCAAAAAATTTTAAATTTAGTTTTAAAGCTTATTCCTTATATTTGAATTGGTTCAGGAACAAAACTTTGATTATGAAATGTTGTTTGTAAATACAAATTTTCTCTTTGAAAAATAAACTAAATACTATATTATGCAATTAAATTTAGTATTAAAATTTTCTTATGTTTTGAAAAATTATATTTAAAAACATTTTAAATTACAAACTTTTAGCTTTTGTAACCATTTTTGTGTTAACTTTTGTTATG
>JALUWO010000347.1 GCA_027019405.1 Candidatus Altimarinota bacterium
AGTTATTTGGTTGCGATACACTTTTTTTTATCAGCTGCATTATGCCGCCGTCGCATTTTATGCATCTTGGTCTAGTGTCCTGCTTCACGCGGTTAAAATCTAATCGCTGATAGGGGTGCACCGTGTCGTCTATTACATTGCTACAGTCTAATATTAAAGCCTCTTTGTGGGGGTTGTTGGGCTTTACAAAAGTATAAACCTCGTGCCCATCGGGAATTTTATCTTTTTTAGATAACACCTTAATGTATTCTAGGTTTTTGTCTTTTAGCTGTTGTTTTATTATGTCTATTTTATCGTCAGACGCGGCAACAAATACTATCTTCCTCATATCAGTAAACCAGCATTAAAGATGACGGTATTGAAGCGCTTTTTTTTAAGTTGCAAGTGGGGCACAAGAACACAACATTGTCGATAGAATGGCTACCCCCTTTAGACAACGGTATGTGATGGTCAAGGTGATGATGTTCTGATATATCGCACCCGCAATTATTACACTTATACCTTTGACTTTGTAAGAGTTCTTGTAATTGCTTTGTAAGCGGATAAGACGCCAGCGGTATAGTGCTGTCAGATGCTTTTAGTTTCTGGAGTCTTCTCTTATGGCGGCAATTGGTGACGGCTAATCTCACTTTTTCTGGGTTTTTTCTTCTGTATTCTCTTTTTGATGCTCTTCTTTTTTCTGCGTTTCTTCTATATGACTCTCTGCATCTTTGTTTTTGGTACTCTGGGCTTTTCTCTCTTCGTCTTCTGTCATTTGCCCGTGTTCTTTCTCTGCCCTCTGGTGTTGCATCTCTTTCTCTTCTCTTTTTTTTATCACGCTCTTCGTGGTCCTTTTTGTATTTTGCAAATTTCTCTTTATTTTCTTTATAATATTTGTGGTTATACTCGTTTCTATATTTTTGAAGCTTCTCTTTATTATCGTTTCTATATTTTAAGTTTGCTTTTTTACTGCATTCTTTACATTCATTCTTTTTTTTGTCTATCTTTCCATTATCTGTATAAAATTCAGACAAGTCCTTAATAATAAAACATTTAGTGCATTTTTTCTGATTTTCTAACATTTAAGACCCCCACAGTCTAAGATTTAAGAGAACTGAAGAGACCGTGGGGTGGTTTAGACCTCAGCTCTCTTAATTCTTTCTATATGTATTTTACCATAAACTTTATTAAATACCTATTTTTGCAAGCAATTTATCTAAACTATCATCTAATCTTGCAAATCTGCCGTAAATTTGCACGGCTTTAATAATCGACTTGGTCGGTGTTGCTAAAACCCCGCAATAAAGGTCGGCTTCGTCTACTCCTGTCGTGAGACTGTCAACACTCACTAGAATTAGCAACTCATTCCTTTTAAAAGCGTTAAAAACTCTCTTTTTTTCGT
>JALUWO010000348.1 GCA_027019405.1 Candidatus Altimarinota bacterium
ATAAAAACTCTAGTTTTAAACTAGAGTTTTTATGTTATTCAAATTCTATATTCTATTTCTTTACTTACAAAGTCTTTATCTCTACCATATTTAAGTCTTGAAAGCTCAACATAAGCTTTGGATAATTTAGGGTCTCAATTTTCAAGATATGGATTTACAGGAATTATTGAAAAAGGAGTTGTTGGTTGGTTATCAACAGCTATTTTTGCAACAGCTTTAAATTTATCCATATTTACTAAATCTTGATCTGAAAAAGTAGGAGCATAATATTTACTCATAAATTCTCAATCTTCAGGACCTATTTTATAACTCATAATAGATCATACATTACCAAAAATTGCTTGTTTTAAATTTAAATTTGATTTTGTTAATGCATCAGATTTTTCAAGTTGTCCTAAATATTGATGAGCTATATTTAATGAAAGTCTATATTTTCTAGCTTCTGATAAAATTGATTCAATAGAATCAGTTACATAGTTTTGAAATTCATCTATATATAAGAAAAAATCACTTCTTTGCTCTTTTGGTATTTTATCTCTTCTCATAGCTGCCATTTGTATTTTTGATACAAGCATCATACCAAGAAGTTGAGAATTTAAATCTCATAATCTACCTTTTGAAAGATTTACAAGTAAGATTTTTTTATTTTGCATTATATCAAGTATATCAAAACTTGATTTAGTTTGACCTATTATATTTCTCATCATTTTATTTGTAATAAATTGACCAAATTTTGCTGCAAAATAAGGAATCATTTCTTGTTTTTCTCTGTCTCACATAGATGCATAAGTATTTTCCCACCAAGCTTTTACAATAGGATTTTTTACATGTCTAACTCTATCTTTTTGGAATTCTTCATCTGTAAACATTCTTACTACATCAGTTATTGCTCATCATTGAGGATAATCCATTAAAGCAAGTACTGCATTTCTAAAGTAATCTTGTATTCTTGGTCAAAAGATCTCATTTCAGAATAATTTTATCATTATATTTAAAGCATCCATTGCAACAAGTTCTTTTTCTTCAGGAGTATCTGCCTCAAGTAAATTTAATCACATAGGTCTATCTAAATCACTTGGATCAAAATAAATAACATCATCAGCTCTTTCTTTGGGAATAAAGGGAAGTAAATCTCTTACTAAATCTCCATGAGGATCTATTATACATACTCATTCTCCATTTTTAAAATCTTGTCTAGCCATTACTTGTAATATACTAGATTTTCAAGTACCTGTTTGTCATATTACATAAAAATGTCTGAATCTATCCTCATTTTTTATTCTTATTTCCTTTTTTTGTCATCTATACATATTATAACCTAATAATATTCATTCTTTTGGAATATTGTTAGGAGCTTTTACAATTTTAAAATTTTGCCATTTTATATCTGCTGATTTATTATACTTTATATGAGGGAAGTGATATAATGATGATATTTCTTCTGTATTTAATATCATTTTTTTCAGCCAAAAAGGTTTTTTAAAATACCTAAAAATATAGTTTCTAATAAGAGCTTTTTCTGAATGTCTTATTGTATAAGTAAATTTATTAAAATCAGGATAAGCAAATTGACTGAAACTTGAAATTATATTTTTTAGTTCAGCATCAACTACATTTTTATCATTTCATGTAGCTATTATTCTTATAATAGTTTCATAACCTGTTTTATCTCATTTTTCATCAACTGTTTTTGCTCTTTCTTGGGTCAAAGCTGAAGAATTATTTTTATTTTCATTATCTTTTGTATCATTATTATTTACAAAAATTGAAATAAGTCATATAAAGATTTTTATTGGGTTTAATGTAAAATATGTTTTTTTTCAATTAATTATTTTACTACTTTCTTTTGCACATTCTCATTGCCAATCATCATCAATTGGTTTTAATAGTATTTGTATTGAAGCACTAGATCATTCATCTAATTTTGAAAAAGCATTTGTTATATTGTTTATAGGATCACTTTCAAGTTTTTGGTATGTTTTTATAGGAAAATAAAATTCTTTTACTGTATTTAAGTAAGTAGTTTGGATATATTTTCTATTTTTAAAAATATTTACTTGAGTAGTTTCTTCAATTATTGCATCTGTATAAAATCAATTTATTTGTTTTTCTACTAGTATTTTATAGTTTTTTGGAACTACCACATAAAATAGTATTTCATTTTCATGAGCTATATATTCAAGACTTATTAAATCTTGTCATAAAATTTTTTTCATTATTTTTCATGAATAAACTGATTTTAAAGAGGCAAGTAGTTGTTCCATCAATCATATCATTTCTTTGAAATCTTTTGTTGTTTCCTTTTTTTCATCTAAATCACTGTCTTTTTTAGGCATAGTTATTTTCAAAAAAGACAGTTCAAGACTTCTATTAAATGCATTTTTTTTTCTTATTAGTATAAGACTTATGCTTATTATTATACTAAAAACAATTACTAAACTGATAATAAGATTTATCATTTTTATATTTTTATTTAAATATTTTTATTTATTATATCATATTTTAATATAAAAAGAAAAAAAAATTATTGATAAAATCATATAAACTAGTATAAAATAGTTATAATAATTAAATTAATTTTTTATATAAATGTCAAAAATAATATTATTAGATTCAATTCGTTCAATGCAAAATGTAGGTGCTATATTTAGAAATGCAGATTGATCTTGATTTGATAAATTAATCTTAACAGGTTATACTCCAACTCCTCCTAGAAATGATATCAGTAAAACTGCTCTTTGAGCACAAACTTGGATTGATTGGGAGTTTTATGAAGATTGATTAAGTATTTTAAAAAAATTGAAAAAAGATTGATATAAAATTTATTCAGTTGAATTAACTCCTGATGCAGTAGATTATAAAAGCTTATTTTCAGAAAAAGAAGAAAATATATGTCTTATAATGTGAAATGAAATTACTTGAGTAAGAAAAGATTTTTTGGATTTATCAGATAAAAAGGTTATAATACCTATGAGATGAAAAAAAGAGTCTTTAAATGTATCTGTTGCTGCAGGTATAGTTATGTATGCTATTAATTAATAATTCTTTTTATGTTTAAAATTATAACAAAATTTTTAAAAATATTTTTTATATTATTTTTTATATTATTTTACTGATTTGTAAAAGCTTCAGATATTCAGGTAAAAGATATTTTTAATGATATTGATTCAAATTATAAATATTATAATGAATTACAAACTCTTTATGATAGGTGAATGATTTTTCCAAGTAAAGATTGATGATTTCATCCAAATGATTTTTTAACTAGAGCTGAGTTTGTTGGAATAGCTGAAGAAGTATCTTGTAAAAAGTGTATAGAACCAAATACAGATATATCTTTTGTTAATAAATATAAAATCCCACCTTTTTTTGATGTATTAAATAAAAATAAATATTTTTATTGTATATCAGATGCAAAAGCAAATAATTATGTATCAGGTTATGATATAAATTATAAATGTGATGATTGAACTTATAAAAAATGAGATAAACCATTTTGTATAAATAATAATATAACTAGGGAGGAAGCTTTAGCTGTTATTTTAAGAATGTGATGAATTTTAACAGCTAAACAAGCTGAGGATATAAGGCAACAAATAAGAGATTGAGTAAAATATTCAGTATTATCAAAAGATGTAAAACCTATTTTAGATAATTGAAAAGTTTATAGTTTTTATCCAGATTTTAAAAAAGCTTTAACTTATGAAGTTATTGATACTGATACTAATTGAAATACAAAAAATTTAAAGCTTATAGAAAAGTCATGAGATTATTTATATCCACATAAATATATAACAAAACAAGATTTTTTAAAAATGGCTTATGTTGCTTTAAAAGCAAATAATAGTTGTGTTGATTTAAAAAATGATTCTTTAGCATTAGAAATGCAAGTATTTGATAAATCTTGTAATAAAGATAAAATTAATTCTTGTAATATATCTGATTTAATTGATAAAGAAAATACTTTTGATTTTAATTCAAAAGTAAAGTGAGTTTGTAAAAAATGAGTAGATAATCCTAATTGATATACTTGGATGTTTTATAATACAAATTCTTGAAAGCAAATAATAAAAAAATGAAAATATTTAGATAATTATAAATTTTTATCTTCATGAAAATGGTTAGTATTTCTTACTGTAATTGATAATTGTTGAAATACTTGAAAAGTAGAAAATACTATTTATATAAAAAATAATGAAATAAATAAAGATTTATGATTAAAAATTTTAGCAGACCCAATAAGTTGATATTGACCATTAGATGTAGATTTGGATTGAATAGTAAAATGATGAGTATGACCATATAAATATAGTTGGGATTTTTGAGATTGAGAAAAAGGTAAGTGAGAAAAATTAAAACATACATTTAAAAAAGAATGAACATATCAAGTAAAATTAAATGTAGTTGATTCAAAATGAAAACAAGCAACAGCCATGGTTACTATAAATGTTTCTAAAAAAGATAAGGATTTAGATTTATGATTAAAAATTTTAGCAGATCCAATAAGTTGATATTGACCATTAGATGTAGATTTGGATTGAATAGTAAAATGATGAGTATGACCATATAAATATAGTTGGGATTTTTGAGATTGAGAAAAAGGTAAGTGAGAAAAATTAAAACATACATTTAAAAAAGAATGAACATATCAAGTAAAATTAAATGTAGTTGATTCAAAATGAAAACAAGTAGAATCATATGTTGATATAAATGTATTGAAAAAAGAGTATTTAGATGTATCAATTGGTGCTAATCCATTGATATGACCAGGTCCATTGGAAGTTGATTTAAAATCAATTGTTAATTGATCAAATTGACCTTTTACTTATAGTTGGGATTTTTGAGATAATAAATTTTCTAAGCAAAAAAATATAAAACATATATTTAAAGAAAAAGGAGTATATAAAGTAAAACTTAAAGTAAAAGATAAAGACTGAAGAGAATGAGAAGCAACAGTTTTGATAAAAGTTACAAATGATACAGATTGTAAGAAAGATACTGATGGTGATTGAATTAATGATTGTGTAGATAAATGTCCACTTATAGCTTGAGATACTTTAAATTGATGATGTCCAGTTTTTGAAAAACATTGTAAATCTGATTGTTCTTGTGATGACTGATATGTTTGTTGAGATTCAGATCCAAAAACTTGTCAAAACTCTGTATGTAAACCTAAGCCTGTGATATTAAGTTCTTGTTTAAATAGTTATAAACAATTATTTACATGAATTATTTTTTGAAATACAGTTTGTAATTCTTGTCCTTGTCAAAATAATAGATTTTTAGATTTTGTATCATCTCTTAGATTTTGTGATGTAATATTTCCAGCAATCACATCTCCAGATGAAAAGAAAATTTATAGTAGATGAAAAGTTTTTCAGATAAAATAAAAAAATTAGTTATTTTAAAATAACTAATTTTTTTATATAAATTTTTTATTCATACTTTTTTCCCAATTTTCCTTTTGTCAATCATAGTAAAATATAGGTATTACAATTAATGTTAAAAATGAACTAATTGATAATCACCAGATAATTGACCAAGCAAGTCAAGCCCAGACAGGATCTCATATAATAGTTGCTGCACCAAATACTGTAGTTAAACTTGTAAGTATAATTGGAGCAAATCTTACATATCAAGCTTTTAATAATGAATCTTTTAATGTAAGTCAGTTTTTCTTTAAGGTATCAATATATTCTATTAATATAATTGCATTTCATACTACAATTCAGGCAAGAGCTATTACTCATATCATTGAAGTAGCTGAAAAGTATTCATTATTTACAAGATATAAAAATGTAAAACCTGGCCATACTCAGAAGAATCAAAGTAGAAATGTAATCATTATTGTTCATGCAATTGTAAAACTTGCAAATTGTCACACAAGTAAGAAATATATTGCAAGTAGAGAAATTCACATTGCTATACCTAAATCTCTAAATGTATCCATTGTAAGTTTCCATTCTCATCACCATTCTATTTTATATTCTTTTCAGTCTTTTAATCATACATATTTTAAATCATAAGGCCCCCAAGATTTTAATTTATAATTATTTTCTAAGAAACTTTTATTCATTAATATTTTATATAATTTTATAACTGGATAAATTAATGAGTTATCTCACATTTCTCAGTATATATATGTTGTAGATTTTCTTCAATCTGTATTTATCTCTGGAGATACAAAAGTATTTTTTATAGTAGCAATACTTGTAAGTGGAATTTTCATTCATTTAGGATTTGTAAATGAAATGGTTTTTAAAAGATTGATATTGTTTATTTGATTTTCTTCTCATATGATAGATATATTTGTTGGTTCATATGAATTATAATTTTTTATTAAACTAATATCTTTTCCATGAAGAGCTATAGCCAATGAATATTCTACTTGTTTTACTGTAAGTCAAGCTCTAGAAATACTTTCATGGTCTAAATTTATTTTCAATTCTTTATAAGTTGTTGATTTACTTGTTCATAAATCAACAATTTTTTCTTTTGGAGCTATTTTTTGAACTTCTCCATAAACTTTATTTACAAAATTATTTATATTTTTAGGAGTAGCATCACTTTTTATTTTTATTAAAAAAGTTGATCTAACAGGAGGGCCAGGAGGATCTTCTAGTAATTTTATTTTCACATCTGGATATTTTGTTAGAAGAAAATTTCTTAGTTTTTTTCTTATATTTATTGTAAATTCTTCACTTGTTGGTCTAGTTTTATTATATTTATCATCATATTTACTTGGAGAAACTAGATTTATTCTAGCACTTATTTGATTTTCTCAGATTCTATTTAATCATCATCTAAATAAATTTGCAAAATCTCAAGTATAGTGTTGACCTATAGTTGAAGTTATATTTTTTACTATATTTTGAGTATTATCTTTATCAAGTAACCATTTTGCTAAATCATTTTCAACAAGTTTTGTTTTTTCTATTCACCATCATCTTGGAGCATCTATCCATATATAAATTTGATTTTGGTTTGATTTTGGAAGCATTCTTGCTTTAAAAATTCAAAAATATATTGGTAGTATAAGTATCAAAAATAAACTAATCCAAAAACTTAATTTAAAAATTTTTCTATTTCTTGTATGAGATTTCTCTTCACCAATAAATAGTTTCATAAAGGCTAGATATTTTTTTCTTATCTTGAATGGAGATTCTTTTTCCTTATGTACTTTATCATCTTCATTTATATCTTTTGCACTTAGGTATGAAATCCATGGGTTTATTGTAAAGGCAATAGCTATTGATATTAACAATGCCCATATTGCAAATTTTGGTATAGGTTTCATATATTCTCCCATCATACCAGTTACAGCAAACATTGATCCAAATGCTAGTAGTCTAGTTAAAGTTGCAAGTATTACTCATGTTCATACCTCTTGAGTTCCATCAAGTACAGCTTGTAATTTAGATTTTTTTGTTTTAACTCTTTCATTTAGATGTCTTGCAATATTTTCTACAACTACAGTTGAATTATCTACCAACATTCACAGTACAAGTATCAATGCAAAAAGAGTTATTTTGTTTATATTTTCTCATGCAATTAATGCTGCAACAAACACTAAAGCAAGAGTTAAAGGTATTGATACTGAAGTATTAAAAGCATCTTTTGCTCATAAATATAAAGCTAATACAGCAAAAACAATTAATATTGATTCTACTAAGTTTATTAAAAGCATATTTGTAGCTTTTTGTGCTTTTGATCATTCATTTTGAATTATATCAATTTTTATATCTTTAGGTAGTTGTTTTTTTATATTATTTACAGCTTTATTTACATTTTTTGTAACAAATACAGCATTTGTTCAGATTGCTTTTCATACACCTAAAAGTATCATATTATTTTTACTATCTTTTGAATAAAAAGTAGAAGTTTTATTTAATCTTTTTATTCAGTATTTTATTTCAGCTACATCACCTAGGTAAACTATATTTCAATTTATGTTTTGTATTACTAATTTCTTTAGTTGTTCTATATTGTTAAATTTTCAGTTTATTTCTACAAATATCTTATTTCAATCTTTTGTATTTATATTTCAAGCAGGTAGGTTTAAATTATTTTCTTTTAATGCTTGATAAATTGACATTATATCTGTATTTTTTGCTTTGATTTTATTTAAGTCAAATTTTACAATAATATTTTTTTTATATCATCAAACTATATTTAATGTAGTTACATTTTTTATAGTTTTGATTTTATCTTTTATAATATTTGCAATTTGTCTTAAATAAATATAGCTTTGTTCTTGGTTTAATTTATTTCATATATACCTAATTGAATATACTATTTGAGGTAATTCATCAGGATCTATTGTTTGTATTAATGGATCTTTTACTCAGAGAGGTTTTAATCTCATATTTTCTCTGATTTTTTGTATAAGTCTTATTTTTGCTTTTGCTTTGTCCACTCAAACATGAAATTTTACCATTACTCATCCATAGTTATCAGTAGCATAACCATAAACATCATCTATTCATTCAAGTTCCATTATTTTATTTTCAAGTGGAGATACTACTATTTTTGATATTTCTTTTGTATCTAATCATGGAGCAGGAACACTTATTTGGAAAGCTGGAACTATGATTGTAGGATTATATTGTTTTGGTAGGATTATATAACTTCATAATCAAACTACTAGTGATACAATTAATAATACAATTGTTATCTTTGAGTTTTTTATGAAAAATTCTGCAATTTTTGCAAACATATAATTTTTTTATATTAGATATTAATTTTTAAAGTTCTTCTCAATCATAAATATTTTCTTTTCAACTAGTTATTATTTTTGAGTTTTTATTTATTCATTTCACAAGTGAATAATTTCAAGTTGAACTTATTATAGTTATTTGTGTAAAAATAGCTTTATTATTTTTAACTACATATACTCAAGGAAGCATATATTTTTGTATTATTGCATCATTTGGAATTATAACACTATTTTTTGTATTATTATTTATGATATTTTTTATTGAAAACTCTACTGTTGCCATTGATCATACAGGAATTTCTTTATTTTTATTTTTAACTAATATTTCTATATTTATTTTTTTTGTAATAGAATTTAGTACATTTGGTAATTGTATTATTGTTCAAGTATAAGTTTTTCATGTTGCTTGAATATTTACTTTTACTTGTTGATTCAATTTTAAAGATTTTGCTATAAAATTTGGAACTTCTAAATCAATTTTAATATTGTCATTTGATGCAACAGTATAAATGGGCATTCAAGCTCATATTACTTGATCTATATTTACATTTTTTGAAACAATTACTCAATCTATAGGAGAATAAACTTTTCAATTATTTATATATACAGCACTTAAATTTCTTTTTCATAATGCTTCAGTTATTTTGCTATCAAGTTCTTTAAGTTTTGCTTGTTTTCATGCTATTAAAGCTTGTAATCATGCTTCTGCTTGTTTTAATTGTTTTTGGGCAATATCTTTTTTTGTATTTACTTCATTTATCTTTCAATTTGCCATATTTTCATATTGTTCTAATTGTTTTTGAGCAATATCAACTTGTTTTTTCAATAGACTAATTGCTTTATTTTCTTGAGTATCAAAAGTATTTAAATTTTCTAAACTTCATTTTATTCATATCATTGTATCTCAACTCATACTTAGAATAGTTTGTTCTAATTGAGAACCAAAAGTTGAGATTTGAGCTTTGTATTTATTTATCATTGTAAGAGGAAATTTTATATTTGCTACTGAATTATTAAGTACAGTATATGTTTCATCAAGTAGAGTTTTTTGTAAAGAGCTAACTTTTTGAGCTTTTTTTAATCAATTGATTAATTGTTCTTCAGTTGGATTTTTATCTTCTATATATTGTTTATAGTATTTTTTATAATCATCAAAAGATTTTTTTGTTTTTTTGAAAGTAGTTTTTGTATTTGTTAATTGTTGACTATCTTTTACTCATATATAATCTTCATAAGTATCATTTTTATGTTCATTATCTGGTGTTACTCATAAAAAATCATCTATAAAGTTTAATATATTTTCATTTAATATTACATTTTGTATAATTGCTGATTTTGCTCAAGTCAATATATTCTTTTTTTGAGCTTCTAGTGTTTTTTTAGTTTCTTCTAAATTAGTTTGAGCTGTTTGTAATCATAATTGAGCTGTTTGTATTTGGGAATTTGTGATATTTTTAGTATCTTTTAATCAAGTATCTAATCAATTTAATCATGCTTTTGCTTGTTCTACCTTTGCTTGCATAGCTTTTATTTGCTCATTAAAACTATCAATAGTTGCTTGTTTTAAAGAATTTAGACTATTTGTTATTGAATTTGCAGTAGAATATCATGTTTTTGCTTCTGCTGAATCAAGTTTTGCAATTAATTCTCACTTGTATATATTATCTCAAATTTTTTTATTTAGATATACAATTCTTCAAGGAGCTTTGGTTGCAAGCATTGTTTGAGTTTCTCATTTTGTATATCAAGTATAATCTATATTTTGATTTATAGTTCATGTAGAAACAGTAATTGTTTTATAATATTTTTGTACTTTTTCTTCTTTTTGATTTGAACAACTTGTAGTAAAAAGTAAACTTATTATTAGAGTAGCTATTATTATTTTTTTCATTTTTTTATTATTAAAAAGTTAATTGTAATTAAAATATATTTTTTAAACTAGAAATTATTTCTAGAATTTTTTTATTTTGTATTTTATAATATACTTCTTTTCATTTTTTTTCACTTTCAAGTATTCATTCAAGTTTCATTTTATTTAGAAATTGTGAAGCTTGAGATTGTGAAATCTTTGAACATTTCAATATATCTGAAACATTTTTACTTTCATTTCATAAATAACACAATATTGCAAGTTTATCTTTATTTGAAAAATTTTTTAAAATTGTTGAGATTTGTTCAGCTTTTTTTATTACTTTATCCATTATTATATTATAATATGTTAATATGTTATGAAATTATATTTAAAATTTTTATATGTCAAGTTATAAAAAGGATAAAATAAAAAATCTTTACAATAAACAATATTATATTAATATATTAGTAATATTACATTCTCAAATTTATTTTATGTTTAAAACTAATAATTATTCAAAAATAATAGCAGTAAATGCTTCTTTGTTAAGTATTTTAGCATTATTGTATTTACTTTATATAGGAAGTTGATTGATATTGCCTTTTGTTATTTCTTTGCTTTTAAGTTTTTGAATAATTTCTGTTGCAAATTTTTTTAAAAAATTATGAGTAAATACTTTTTTGTCTTATTTATCTAGTTTTGTTAGTTTCTTTGTTTTTTTCTTTGTTGTTTGATGGATTATAAATACAAATATAAATGAAATAACTAAACCTGAGAATATTAATTTTTATCAAAATAGAATTGAGTCTATAACAACTCCTATTTTAGATTATTTAACTAAATTTAATGTAAATGAAGATGCTATAAGACAAAAAATCATAAAGAGTATAGATTTTTCTTCATTATTTTGAAATATTACTTGAGCAATTGCTACAATATTATCAAGTGCAGGATTAATTTTTGTTTATGTATTATTTATACTTTTAGAACATAGATTTTTTAAGGAAAAATTAGAAAAAATGTCTTCAAATCCTTTAAAAAAAGCAAGAATAAATTCTGTATTATCAAAAATAAAAAATGATATAAGGACATATTTTTTTATAAAAACAATTACTTCTGTAACAACATGAGTTTTAAGTTACTTAGTTTTAGTTGCTTTTAGAGTTGATTTTGCCTTATTTTGGTGATTTTCTATTTTTATTTTAAATTTTATACCTACAATTTGATCAATAATTGCTGTTATTATAGTATCTATATTTGCTATAATTCAGTTTTGATTTAATTTATTACTTTTATTTTTAGTTTGAATTTTAATTTGAATTCAATTTTTGATTTGAAATGTAATTGAACCTAAATTAATGTGATCAAAATTAAATTTAAGTCCACTTGTCATATTATTATCATTATGACTTTGGGGAAGTATATGGGGAATAATATGAATGCTATTATCTGTTCCTATTATGGTAATAATAAATATAATTTTATCTAAGTTTGATTCTACAAAACCAATTGCTATATTGTTATCTGAAAAATGAAATATTGATTTAGAAGATGATGTAACAATTGAAAAAACAAGAGAAAAATTATATAAATTAGTAAAAGAAGTCTTAAAAAAATAAAAGTTTGATTTATTATTAAAAATAAGTAAAAATAAATAGTACTAGTCTAGTACTATTTATTTTTAAATTAATTTTTATGTCAAAAATGCAAATTGAAATTGATGATAAGTACAAAGAAGCTTTAGATTTATTAAAACAAGTTATTCCTTCATCAGATGGTTCAGCTATAACAGATGATTGAGCTATGGTTGAAGCTTTAATTGATAGCTTTATGGCTTTTTTACAAGAACAAGCCTGAGAACATAATCATGAAGAAGAATGAAGAAGTTGTGGAACAGGATGATGTGGATGTAGTCATTAAGAAAAAAGTACTTTTAAGTACTTTTTTTGTTTTATATGATTATTTATGTTAAAATATATAAAATATATTTAATAATATAAAAAATTATGAATGAAAGTATTTTAAAATATATGAAATATTTTTTTGATATATCAAAAGTAGAAGAAAAAAAGCTTTTAGAAAAATTATCTAATATAGGATTATATGACAAACAAAAAATTTTGTTACTTATGTATAATAAGTTTAAAAATATTAGAAAAGCAAAGAATAAATTTAATTTTGATTCAAAAATTATTTTAAATAAAGCTTTTGAAAAAATTGATAATTTAACTAATAGTTTAAAAATTTAATAAAAAATTATGTGAGAAAATATTCAAGAATATGTTTCAGTTGATATTATAGATAATGATGCTGATAAAATTAAATTAGATGAAAAAAAATTTGTTTCTGATGCAGAAAAAATTGCAAGACAAATAAAATCTTGGGATAGACATGAATTTCAAAAAGAAGTAAAAGATACAGTATCAGATTTAAATAATGATATAAATAAAAAAATTGAATGATTAGATAAAAATGATTTATGAAAAAATGAAGAAAAAATAGATAATATTATAAAAGAATTAGTACTTGATTTAAATAAATCTATAAATCAATATATAAAAAGTTTAGATGTAACAGATCTTTGAGTTGAATTAGATGGGATTGAAGAGAAATGAAATAAAAATTTATCTGATTTTGTAAATGCTATAAAATATTATAGTCATAAGCATAAAAAAGAAACTGTAAAAACAAAATCTGAACAAGAACTAGATGAATTATTAAAGCAAAGAAAATGAATTAAAAAAGATTGAATTTTAAGGTATGCATTTAATAACTTATTTTAGTATTGATTTTTTATATGTTTTTCTTAATATAAATTAAGGAGGAAAACATATATGGTGAAGGTGGTATTTGAAAAAATTAAAAACAAAAATAAAAAAGGAGAATATTATGAAGAATACAGATACTATTTAGTTTAAAAGGAGGATACTATGAAAGTAGTTTGTAATGAATGGCCTGATATCTAGGTTTAATATAAAAATAAGTAAGGAGGATATCATGTTTTTAGTTACAAAAGGTGGTGATATTTAAAAAATATTATACAAAGTAAACAAAAAGTATAATACTAAATAGGGGGCTAGCCCCTATTTTTTTCTTGCTTAAAAAATAAAATAAAATATACTTATTTTTAGTATTTTAAAGCTTATAAATAAATGATGAAATTATTTAGTAATTAAAAAAAATTACTTACTGGATTATTTCATTATTTTAAAGCTTATTTATACTATTTTATATTATTTAATTTTATAATCATGATTGGATTATCTGATAAAAATGCTCCAGATTTAAAGCCTTTGAAAAAGACTTATGAAATTGCTGGGAAAAAACTTAATTTTGAAACTGGAAAATTAGCTCTTTTAATAAATTGAGCAGTTGTAATTAGTGATGAAGATAATGTTTTATTGACAACAGCTTGAATAAAAGAAAAAGGTTTAAATGAAAAAGCAGATTTTTTTCCTTTGGTTGTAGATTTTCAAGAAAAATATTATGCAACTTGAAGTATTTGAGGGAATAGATTTAATAAAAGAGAAGCTAGACCAAGTGAAGAAGCTACTCTTACTTCTAGACTTATAGATAGACCTATTAGACCAATGTTTCCAAAAGGGATTATTAATGATACTCAAATAATAGCTACAGTTTTATCTAGTGATGCTGAAACTGATTTAGGTTTTTGGGGGATAATTGGTGCTAGTTTAGCTTTACAAATGGCTTGAGCTCCTTTTGAATGACCAGTTGCTGGTTGTAAAATTGCTTTGCAAGAAGATTGAAACTATATTTTTAATCCTACAAAATCTCAGGAAGAAGAAGCTAAACTTGTGCTTTTGACTGCTTGAACAATTGATGCTTTGACTATGGTAGAGGCAGGAGCTAAAGAAGTTAGTGATGAAGAAATGGTTAAGGCTTTAGAATATTCTCATAATATTATTAAAGAAATTTGTAATGCTCAAAATGATTATATTGCTATCTTTGAAGAACAATTTTGAATCAAAAAAATAACTCCTACTTTTAATCTTCCAGATGAAAGTCTTTATGCACTTGTTAAAGAATTTCTAACTGAAGAGAAAATGGAAGTTTTATACAATAAATGAAAACATGAATTTCAAGATGAACTTGATAAACTTGATGAACAAACTAGAGAATTTTTAGAATCTAAGTGATGTATAGTTTGAGAAGTAACTTGAAATATTTGAGAATCTTGCCAAGTTTGAGATGATAAATCTATTGAAGAATCTGATGTAGGAGCCTTAGTTTACAAAAGAGTAAAAGAAGTGATGAGAAAAAATGTTTTAGAAAAAGAAAAAAGACTTGATGGAAGAAAACTTGATGAAGTAAGAAAAGTAAAATCTGAAACTTGATTATTACCTAGAACTCATGGTTCAGCTCTTTTTCAAAGATGAATGACTCAAGCTTTAAGTATTGCTACTTTATGAGGTCCAGATGATGAAATGCTTATTGATTGAATGATGGAAGAATCAACAAAAAGATATATTCACCATTATAATTTTCCACCTTTTTCAGTATGAGAAGTAAGAATGCTTAGATGAGTTTGAAGAAGGGAAATAGGTCATGGAGCATTAGCTGAAAGAGCTTTAGTTCCAGTATTGCCTAGTGAAGAAGATTTTCCATATATGGTAAGAGTTGTAAGTGAAATTACTACTTGTAATGGTAGTAGTTCAATGGCTTCAGTTTGTGGTTCAACTCTTAGTTTAATGAATGCATGAGTTCCTATAAAAGCTCCAGTTTGAGGTGTTGCAATGGGTATGATTTATGATGAAGAAACTTGAAATTACAAAATTTTAAGTGATATTCAAGCTCAAGAAGATTTTCTTTGAGATATGGATTTTAAAGTAACAAGAACTAAAAAATGAATTACAGCAATGCAACTTGATGTAAAAATTAAAGGGCTTTCAATGAATGTATTTAGAGAAGCTTTTGCTCAAAGTGAAGGTGCTGTAAGTTATATTTTAGAAGAAATGCTAAAAGCTCAACCAAAAGTAGCTGAATCTTTAAGTCCTTATGCTCCACTAATTCTAACTATGCAAGTTCCTGTTGATAAAATCTCAGCAGTTATCTGAAAAGGTTGAGAAAATGTTCAAAGACTAGAAAAAGATTATGAATTAAAAATTTCAATAGCAGAAGATTGATTAACTACAATAACAGCTAAAACTCAAGAAAATTGAGAAAAAGTTATAGATGAAATTAAACAAATTTTATGGGTTCCAGAAGTATGATATAAAGATAAATGAAAAGTAGTAAAAATAATTGAAGGAACTTGAGCAATAGTAGAATTTAAATGAAAATCATGAATGATTCACATATCAAAACTTTCTCCACTTAGAGCTGAAAAAATAGAAGATTTTGTAAAAGAAGGTGATTTTGTAGATTTTGAAATTATTCAAGTTGATTTAGCTAAATGAAGAATTTGATTACAAAGAATTCCAACAAGTGATGAAGTTAAGAAATTTGAAGAGTTAAAGAAAAAAAGAGATGAGGAATATGCTAAGATGAAAGCTGAAAGAGAGGCCAAAAATGGGGAGAAAAAAGAGGAGAAATAATTTTGAATAAAATATGTAGGGGTGAACCTATGTGTTCACCCTGATATTTGTAATAATTATGGATTTATATAAATTCATGAATTCAGGGCAGACACATAGGTCTGCCCCTACATTTTGTTTAGTTTTTAAAAAATATAAAAAATGGATTATAAGTTATTTATATGAATAATTTCAATTATTTTAACAATATATGCCTATTATTCATATATAATTTCAATATTTAAGAATAAAACAAAACCTCATGTATTTTCTTGGTTAATTTGGAGTATTTCAACATTAGTAGTTTTTTTATGACAATTAATATGATGAGGTTGATATTGAACTTTTTGAAGTTGAGCTATTGCTTTTTTTGTTATTTTTATATTTTTTATATCTTTAAAAAAATGAGAAAAAAATTTTTCTAAAATGGATATATTTTCATTACTTTGTGCTTTTGTAGCATTATTATTATGGTATATTACAAATAATCCATTATATTCAGTTATCTTACTAGTATCTGTAGATATTTTTTGATTTATTCCAACTTTTTTAAAAACTTATAAAAAGCCTTTTTCAGAAGATATACAAATATATTTAATAACTGGAGTAATTTATCTTTTATCTTTTATTTCATTAAAAAATTATTCTTTATTAACTATATTTTGACCAGTTGTTATTTGATGAGTAAATTTCATTTTTGTATTTTTTACATTGTTTTTACAAAAAATTAAAAAATAATTATGTACCACCTCAACCCAAATCAAACCCCAAGAAAAAATTTAAGATTAAAAAATTATGATTATTCAAAGGCTGGTCTATATTTTATCACAATTTCAGTACAAAATAAATTATGTCTATTTTGAAAAATAGAAAATAATAAAATGGAAATTTTTGAATCTGGAAAAATAATAGAACAATTGTGGCTAGAACTGGAGAATAAATTTGAAAATGTGAAATTACATAATTTTGTGGTTATGCCAAATCATTTTCATGGGATTTTGGAAATTGTGAAACAAAATATTTTAAATAATCCTGTAGGGGCAGACCTATGTGTCTGCCCTGATAATGGCAATGTCTGTTCTAATGATGAAAATGTCTGCCCTGATGATGGCAAGAATAATGATTTATTACAACATTCAGGGTGAACACATAGGTTCACCCCTACAAATGGTGAATTTATTTATGATAAAAATTCATTTTCATCAATTATTCAATGGTTTAAAACAATGATAACCAATGCCTATATAAAATTAGTTCACCAAAACAAAGCCAATAATTTTAATAAAAAATTATGGCAAAGAAATTTTTATGAACATATTATTAGAGATGAAAATGAATATTTCAAAATTTCAAAATATATTGATGAAAATGTGGAAAAATGGGAAGAAGATAAATTTTATTATACTGAAATTTAAACAAAAAATCTAGATTTCTAGATTTTTTTTAGTTTTTATGATATACTATATTAAATATAATTTAAACATAAATTTATGTTAGAAAAAGAAATAAAAATTTTAGAAGTTGATGTGCCTAAATTACAAAAAAGATTGGAAGAGTTGTGAGCTAAAAAAACTTTTGAAGGTTATATTCATGATGTTTACTATGATTTTCCAGATGAAGATAAAAATAAAATGGAAGCAAATAAAAGGCTTTTTAGAGTAAGAAAAAAATGAGATATTCATATGTATACTATAAAAAGAAAAAGAAATAAAACTTTTGAAGGTGGAGAAAAAGGTGTTAAAATAGCTGATGAATGAGAAAGAAATATAACTGATGTAGAAAGTTTTACAAAAGTTTTAGAAAAATATGGTATGAAAGCTACAAGAGAAAAAAAGAAATATAGAATTAGTTATGCTTTAGATTGAATTGAATTTGATATAGATGATTATTTTTATGAAAATGATAGAAATTTAATTCCACCTTTATTGGAAATAGAAGCTTCTTCAAAACAAGAAATTTTAGATTGGATAGATAAATTATGACTTAAAAATCATAAGCAAGTAGATTGGTGAAGTAAAAAATTATTTAAAAATTATTGAGTAGAATATAGTTGGTTATAAAAAAATCATCAAATTTGATGATTTTTTTTATTTTTTTATATTACATTTACCATATTAAAGAAAGGTAACATTATAGCCATTATTAAAATTCATACAATTATTCATACTCAGATAATTACTATTGGTTCAATTGCTGTAGATAAATTTTTTATTATATTATCTATTTCTTTTTTATATTTGTTTGCAATTTTTTGTAGTAGTTTTGGTAGATTTCAAGTTTGTTCTCAAATTTTTATAACACTTGATAATTCTATAGGAAAGTATTTATTTTCTTTTCAAGATTGAATTTCATTTATTCACATCATTGTACTTAATTCTTTTCATGTAGAGATTCAAGATATAATTTTATTTATTTCTTTTTGATAATAATCATTTTCAAGTGTTTGGCTGCTTATTTCAAGAGCTTGATTAATTATAACTCATCTATCAAGTAATATTCATAAATTTCAAGCAAATAAAGCTAAGATTTTTTTTCTTATTAATATTCAAAAAATAGGAATATTTACCATAAATTTATCCCAATATATTTTAGTTTTTTTATTTGTTTTAAATAATATTAATAAAACTACAAAGATAAATATTACTAGTAAAATATATCAAATATTATTTTGTAAAAATTTTGATGTATCTATTACATGTTGAGTTAAAGAAGGAAGGTTTACTTTTGAATCTTTATACATTTTTTGTACTTTTGGTATTACATATACCATAAATACAACTATCATACTTATTGATAATATTACTATTACAATAGGGTATATTAATGCTCAGATTATTTTTCACTTTAATTCTTTTGTTTTTTCTTCTTTTTCTTTTATAAGATCAATTGATTCTCATAATTTTCATGTAACTTCTCACATTTTTATTATTGATATATCAAATTGATTAAAGATTTTAGGAAATAATTTTACTATTTCTTCTATAGATAATCATTTATTTATATTTTTTAGAAAAATTTCTATGATTTTTTTTATTTTTTTATCTTTTGTTTGATAATTCATTATTTTTAATGAATTTATTATTGGAATTCAAGAATTTAATAAATTTGAAAGTTGCTCAAGGAAAATAATTTTTTCTTTTGAGCTTATTTTTATATTTGTTCAAGAATTTATAGATTTTATTTTTTCTTTTATCTTAGACAAAAAATCAGATATTTTATTTTTATCTATCATTTTTATAAATATTTTTTCTTGTTGTAAATTTTACTATTATTATTTTATCATTTTTCTTGAAAATTTTCAAAAAAAACATACAATTAATACAACTTTTATTTAAGAGAATTAATAAAATTATTATGTTTAAGATTTTTTGAGTTTGAAATAATAAAGAAGATGAAGGATTGGAGGTAATTGAAGAGGAAATTGATTATGATAATGAGGAAATATCACAAGAGGAATGACAAATAGCTCTTGATATTGTTGAGAGTACAAAAGAGATTATAATTGTTTCTCCAATTGCTTGAGTAGAATTGGATGATATTGATATATCTTTAGATGAAAATATCTTAACTATTTCATGAAATAGGGAATTGCCAGAACTTTTTGATGATCCTAAAAATATAATTAGAAATAGTGAGTGTTTTTGGTGAAGATTTTCAAGAAATATTATATTACCAGAAAATTTAGATCTAGAATCAATAAAAGCAGTTTTAGAAAAGGGAATTTTGTATATTACAATATCAAAAATAAAGTTTAGTTCTCAAACTATAAAAATTGAATCAAAAGCTTAATTATATAAAAATAAAAAAATGATTTTTTGAAGAAAAAAGAAAGATGAATCAAGACTTAAAAAAGTTGACTGATTGGTTACTTGAGTGATAATTGCTTGAGCATTAGCTTGAATAGTTTGATTATCAAAAACAAAAAAATGAAAAGAAGTAGTTTGAAATATAAAAGAAAAAAATAAAGGAAATATTAAAAAAACTAAGAAAGTTTTTTTAAAATGATATGAATTATTATGAAAAACTATTGCTAAATGAGTTTCTATTTTTAATAAAAAATAATACTTATGAAAAAAAATATTTATTTACTATTATTGATTTTATTATTATCAGGTGTGTCATATTCATATTGACAATGAGATACTAAAGATTCAAGAATAAGTGGTCCATATGCCTGAAAAATACAAGAATGTTTAGATAATCAAGATTCTCCTAGAACAATAGAGGATTTTGTTTGTATACAATGAAGTAAAGAAGATATTATTTATCAAGTTGTTTTAGATCAAGAATTTAAGAAATTAGATAAAAAAATAGAAGATTATTTAGATGGTTTAGAAAAAGATAAATCTCATTATTTTGGTCCTGATAAAAAAGAAGATTATACTAAATGAATTGATGATATTGAATATTATTTATGAGAATGATGAGAATTTGAACAACAATATAAAGATTTATGTGAAACAAAAATAATTGCTGAAGCTATTGAAGCTGAATGATGAGAAACTTCAAATATTGTAGCCAAAGATTATTTACAATGAACTTGAGATAAAGATAAGTGTAAACTTTTATATAAAATCAAATTAATGAATTATAGAAATACAGCTTATGCTATAATGAAAAAAAATAAAGCAAAGGTATTAACAGATAATCATAAAACTTTTACACAGCAAGTTAGAAAAAAATTTGATGATTTACTTGATTTTATAATGGTAAATGTTTGATATTTAGAGAGAATTGCTTCAAAATGGCAAAGTAAAACTAAACATCCAAATTAAAAAAGCTAAAAAATTATTTTTTAGCTTTTTTAATTTTTTGTTTTGCTCAACAATAAGGGCAAACTTTCATATTTTTATCAATTGTTTTTCAACATTTTATACATTTAGTTTTATTACTTAATTTTATTATAATATATAAAATTATTATTAATAATAAAATAAGTAAAGGACATAAAATATAGTAATTAATTGCTATATATTTTTCTTTATATGATACAGGAAATTCTTTAGCTGAATTAAATTCTATATCCTTTCAATCTTCTCATTTATATTTTATTTGAAAATCTGCTGTTATATTTTTATTTACAGTTCTTTCTTTTATTTTCTCCCAAGGCATTAATACTTTATTTTCTCATATATTTTGCCTTGTATAGTATTGTTGAGGAGTCCAGTATTTTATTATAGGATTTCAATCTTTATCATAATCTCTATAGGGGAATCATTTCCAATTAGCTTTAAAATTTCTGGAACTTCATGGGATAACAACTCCTTGAACATCATTTATTGGTATATAATTAACTATTTTTTGTCATATAATAGCTCATTTTTTATTTGTGATTATTTCTTTTCAAACATGTTTTATTACATTTCATTTATCATCTTTTAATATAATTTTTCATTTTGGTTTTATATGAGTATTTCATTTATTATCAATTGGAATTACAAATGATATGTTAAAATTATCATTTTTTCAAGTTCATGTTTTATTTTTATCTATTTTTCAAGTAGAGGTATTATTTTTAGAGGCTTCACATGTTTTATCATAATAACTTGGTGAATTATCTCAATTTGGACAGTTATCTTTTACAAGGATTGGTGCTCATCCTCATCAAGTATTTATTATTGGTTGTTTTATATCTGCTTTTATAATTATTTTTCATTTTACAGTTAGTAATACCAATACTCAATAATCTACATTTATTCAAACTTGATTTCATGTTGATGTTTCAGAGTTTTCTCTTTTAAAAAATACAGCTCAATAATGTCATCCTGGTGTAGCATTATCTGGTATATTTATTTGAAAACTTATTTGTTTTGTTTCTTTTGGAGCTATATCAAATGATCAAGTACTAATTTTTATCCAATCAGCTAATTGTTGATCTGGATATACCATTTCACTTTTTCTTATAAATTTTGGCATTCAGTTATCTCAATTTGGCACAAAATCTGATTTTCATGTTATAATATGAACTGTTTGATTACTAGGATTTCTTATTTTTGCTGTTTTTGTAATAGTTGTTCATGTTTCTCATTCTATTTCATATTTTATTGGTGTTATAGCTAAATTTATAGTAGCATAACTTTGATTTATTAGAAAAAATCAAATAAAAATACTAAATAAAATATATAAAATGTTTTTTAGTTTAATCATAGGTATAAGTATAATAATATAATTCTTATTTATAATATTATTTTATAAAAAAAAATCAAAAAAGATTTTAGTTTATAAACTAAAATCTTTTTTGATTTTTCTATAATTAGAAGTTACCTGTTACTGTAAAAGTAATATGATCTTCATAATTTCAAGCTGGAGTTTGTGCATTTGCAGTAGCTCAAACAGTAAATACTACATCATTTACTCCATTTTTATCTTGAGGTTTATTTGATGTATAAATAGTATTTTCTGTTGTATTAGAATCTACTTCAGTATTTGCATTTGCAGTTTGAGAAAAACCTGAAACTGTTGAATCTGCAGTTGCTCAAGTTGCTGAGTAAAATTTATATGATTCAGCTACTCAGTCAGTTGTTAAATCATTTATTTGAATTGTATTATCAGCAGTATTAGTTAATCATCCAGATTGACTTCTAGCTGTAATTGATGCACCATTTGCTGCATTTGTACCAATTTCAATATTTACTGAACCTGTAGATTCTGTTCCAGCAATTAAAGTTCCTAAATCTATTGTTCATGTTGAAATTTCCATATTTAATGTTGGTTCTACAGTAGCAGTAACTAAGATATTTGAAACTGAACCAGATGCATTACCAGTATTACCATATGTACCATCCCAATTGATTGGAGAGTCAAAACTTGAGTCTCCAGTAACAGTACCTGTACCAATTTGAGTGGCAGCAAAGGCACTAGTACCTAATGTAGCTATAGTAATTGCTGAAATTCCAGCAAAAGCCATAGCTTTTTTTATTTTTGTTTTTATCATATTTACAAAAATTAATAATATAAAATATTTGCTAGCAAATAGGTTTTTGTTAGGAATTTCCTATTTGTATATATATTTTAGCATACTTTTAATTAAAAAGTCAAAAAAAAGACTATTTTTTAGTCTTTTTTAAATTAATAGTCCAAATCAATTCCAAAATCAATCTTTCAACTATAATTTCCTGCTGCTTGAAGCTTATCAATTATAGCTCATATTTTTAATGTATAAGTATATGTATTTAAATCTCAATCAGTATTTAAAGTTCAAGAATCACTTAGAATAATATCATCATTATAATCACTTAAATTTCAATCATTATTCTTATCATATCACATTCATACACTTCAATTATAATATGGAATAAAATCACTATTATTTGTATGAGTTAAAGCTTTATTTTTTTTCAATTTTACCCTAAATCATGCTCACAGAGTTTTTACTGTAACAGTTAAAGTATCTCAAAAAGTATTAGTATTACTATTCAATTTTCAAATATTTATACTTCAAGTTGATATTATTAATTGAGGTTCATCTATATAAAATTCTATACTTTTTGAACTTAGATTTCATAGATTATCTTTTATAGAAAAATCATATCTATATTTTCAATAAGCTAATCATGAAGTTGGATAACTTGCTTGAGTTGTAGAAATTGTTCAAGTTCATAAATTTGATGATACATCATTCCAATTAGAATTTATAGAATCCCATTTATATAATTTTATATTAGCAGTTGTATCATCAACTCAACTTGGAGAATCACTATAGTTCAAGATTATATTAAAATTAGAGTTAGGAATTATTTGATTTGAATTTGGAAAAACTGAAGAGTAAATTGGTCAATTTGCATCCACTGTAAAACTTGAAACATTTAACCAAGGAGTAGTATCACTACTTGATGTAACTTGAATTTGACAATCATTATAATCTCAATCAGCTAAAGTTCAGAAAGTTATTGTATTATCTCATCATGTTGCAGTTGTAGGATTTCATGATATATCACAACTTCAACTATATGCTATATCTCAACTTATAGAAGTATTAAAAGTATAATCAGGAGTATTATCAGTTGTTGGTGTTGAAACTGCTGTAACTTCTGTAATAGTAGGTTTATCTGTTCTTTGCATTACTATATAATCAACCCGAGCTTTGTTATCTCATTTAGAAACAGAACCATCTTTAGTATAACACCATTTCAATTCATGATCATTATTTGCATCAAAAGTATATGTTGGACTTTTAGTCCAATCTATAGTTCAAGACCATTTGTCTTGCTCATTTCAATCTATGTAAAATCTTAAAAAATCATAATTTTGTTCTGAGCTTACACTATAATAGAAATCTACACTTCAAGTTCCAGGTATTTTTTCATCAACAGTAAAACATGCACTAGTATTATCAGCAGTATTTTTTGATTCAAAAGAATAATTTCATTCATAGACTTTTGTTGTTTCTCTGTCCCAATCAGCAGAGTTTGCTGTATATCAACTAGTATTTTCAAAATCTACTATAGTATCAGTATCTATATAAAAAATAATTGTTTTATTAGATGTATTTCAAGCTAAATCTTTAGCAGAGTATAATATTCTATATTTTCAATCATTTCCTGAAAAATCAGCTGTTGTTCATGTATTTGTTATATTTATGTTAGTTAAAACATCATTTGTAACTCAAGTCCAACTGTCTCCTCATAACCATTTTTCTATATTTATTGTTGTTCAAGTTAAATCAATTCATCATGTATCAGAATGTCAAACTATTATTTGATAGTTTCAATTAAAAACTTGTTCATCTATAGGTGTATTTTCTGTAATAATTGGAGCAGTTAAATCAATTGTAAAACTTGAAATAGGTAACCATTCTGAGCTATCATTTGAATTTGAAATTTTAATTTTACAATCATTATGTATTCCTTCAGTTAATGTATTGAAAGTTATTGTAGTATTTCAGGTAGATGTTACTGAAGTTGTAGAACTATCACAAGATCAACTATATGTAATATCTCAAGTTATAGGAGTATAAAAAGTATAATTAGGTGTATCATTATTTGTTGTTCCTATTGGAGTAATTTCATCAAGGAAAATAGCATCTTTTGCTATTTTTTTTGTAACAATATCAACCCAAGCAGTATCAGAACCTTTGCTTACACTTCAATCTTTAGTATAACACCATTTAAAAGTATGACTTCAACTTCAAGTTGTTTGAGCATAAGTACTCCAAGCAACATCTCAAGACCATTTATTTTGTTCTGTTCAATCAATATAAAATCTTAGATAATCATATCAGCTTTCAGAACTTACTTTATAAGCAAAATTTATAGTTCAAGTATCAGAAAAACTTTCATCTCTAGTAAAACAAGAAGTAGAATTATTAGCTCATCAGTTATCAGCAACAATAGAATAAGATCCCTCATATTTATCAGCAGTAGTTCTGTTCCAAGTACCTTGTGTAACAGTATATCATCAACTAGTTTCAAAATCTAATATAGTAGTTGTTGTTACTACTTGATCTTTATCATTAAATATATCAATCCAAGCAGTGTCAGATCATTTGCTTACACTTCAATCTTTAGTATAACACCATTTAAAAGTATGACTTCATGTTCAAGTTGTTTGAGAGTAAGTACTCCAAGCAACATCTCAAGACCATTTATTTTGTTCATTTCAATCAATATAGAAATGTAGAAAATCATAATTAGTTTCAGAACTTACTTTATAGGCAAAAGAAATTTTTGTATCATATGTTGAATCTCTTGAAATTTCAAAACAAGAAGTAGAATTATTAGCTCATCAGTTATCAGCAACAATAGAATAAGATCCCTCATATTTATCAGCAGTAGTTCTATTCCAAGTTCAATCTGTTACTGTATATCATCCAGGATTTTCAAAATCTACAGTTAAATTTCATGCAAAAACTTGTTCAATATTAAATATTGAACTGAATAATTGAAATGATATTGTAAAAACAAGTAATTTAAGTATTAATTTTTTCATTTTTATTTTTAAATTTTTCCTTAATTTATACTTATTTTTATTTTATCATATTTTTATAGTAAAACTCTAAAAAAAAACTAGACAAAATTAAATTATTATTTTTATTAATTTAATTTGTTTTATAATTTTTATTTTATATAATTTAAAAAATAATTTTTACTTAGAAAAAATGACAGAAAATATTTTTAAAAAATATAAAATAGAAGCTAAAAAATCACTTGGACAAAATTTTTTAGTTAATGAGAAAATAGTAGATGAAATTTCTAATAGTTTAGATATAAAGTGAAAAAATATAATAGAAGTTTGACCTTGATATGGAGCTTTAACAGAAAAAATATTAGATAAAAATCCTAAAGCTTTAAAATTAATAGAGCTTGATAATGATATGATAGATATTTTAAATGATAGAGTTAAAAATTGAGAACTAGAAAATAAAAATATTGATTTTGAAATAATAAATACAGATATTTTAAAATATATTCCTGAATTTAAAGATTACTTTGTGATTGCAAATATTCCTTATTATATTACAAGTCCTATATTGAAGCATTTTTTGTATGATGTAGAAAATAAACCAGAAAAAATGCTTATTTTGATGCAAAAAGATGTAGGAGATAAAATAATAAAATGACAATTAAAACAAGAAGATATAACTAAAAAAAATAAAAATAAAACATCTGTTTTAAGCTTATTTATAGCTAAAAAAGCTTTTGTAAAAGAAGTTTTGTTTGTATGAAAACAAAATTTTGTTCCAGCTCCAAAAGTAGAATCAAGTGTATTATTATTTGAAAGTCATAATTTATACAATAATGTAGATGATTTAGAATTTTTAGATTTTATAAAAAAGTGATTTTGTGAACCTAGGAAGAAACTTATTAAAAATTTAATTAAAAATTGATTGGATAAAGATAAAATGTTAGAGATTTTTTCTATTTTAAATTTATCAGAAAATACAAGAGCAGAGGAATTGACTCTTGAAAAATGGATTGAATTTATTAAAGAATATAAAAAGACTTAAGTTTAATTTTAAACTTAAGTCTTTTTATATAAAATAAACAATTGTTAAAAGTATTATTGTTAAAATTAGTTTTACAATAATAGCATCTTTTCAATAAAATCTTTTTGAAATTATTAATAAAAAATATGAAAATAAAAAATAAAATAAAAATATAATTATTTGATTATAGTTAATATTACTTATTTTATAATAACTATTAAATATTTTATATCATCATAATTGTTCACTTATATATATTGGAAATAATAATAATTTTTTTATTATTACTCATAAAAAAGATAAATTAACTTCTGGTAATTGCCGAAGTCATAATAATTTAAAACTTATAGTATCTAATCATCAATCTTGTTTTATTTTATTAAAAAACATAAAGATTAATCATATTAAAATTGATAGAAATATATTCATAATTTTAAATTAATTTATTAATTATATCTTATTTTAAGAGTTTTTTATCTTATGTAAAACTTTTTTGTTTTTGCATTTTTTAAAAAATTTATAAACTATTACAAAATTAAAATTAAAAATAGATAAATGAACTTAGAAAAAATTAGAAATTTTTGTATTATAGCACATATAGATCATGGGAAATCTACTCTAGCAGATAGACTACTTGAAATTACATGAACAATAGAAAAAAGAGATATGAAGCATGGACAAATGCTTGATACTATGGAGCTTGAACAAGAAAGATGAATAACTATTAAACTTCAACCAGTTAGAATGAACTGGAAAGGGTATGAGTTAAATATTATTGATACTCCAGGTCATGTAGATTTTCAATATGAAGTTTCAAGATCTCTTGCTTCTGTTGAAGGAGCATTATTAGTTGTTGATGCTGCTCAAGGTATTGAAGCTCAAACTTTGAGTAATGTTTATATGGCTATAGAAAATGATTTAGATATTATTCCTGTTATAAATAAAATTGATTTACCAGCAGCAGATGTAGAAAAAGTAACTGAAGAAATAGTAAATCTTATTTGATGTAGTAAAGAAGAAATAATTCCAATTTCAGCCAAAACTGGTCAAAATGTTGAAGCTGTTCTAGAAGCAGTGATTAAAAGAATTGATAGTCCTAGAGTTTATAGTGATAAAAATCCTGAAAATGATGAATTAAAAGCACTTGTTTTTGATTCTCAATATGATTCTTATAGGTGAGTAGTTTCTTATGTAAAAGTTTTTCAGTGAGAAATTAAAAAATGAGATATATGTCATTTTTTAAACACTGATAAAAAAATAGAAGCTCTTGATGTAGGGCATTTTTCTCCAAGTTATGTAAGTGATGATAAAATAGAATTAGGATCTGTTGGTTATGTTGTAACTTGACTTAAAACTATACAAGATGCAAAGGTATGAGATACATTATGGAAACCTGCTAATGTAAGCTGACCAAAAGCAAAACCAGAAGAAGCTAAAGCAATTGAAGGATTTTGAGAAGCCAAACCTTTCATATATGCAGGTATTTTTGCTATGGATTCTTCTGAGTATCCATTATTAAAAGATGCTATTGAAAAATTAGTTTTAAATGATTCAGCTTTGACTGTAGAATCATCTGTTTCACCAGCTTTATGACATTGATATAGATGTTGATTTTTGGGATTATTGCATTTAGATATTGTAAAAGAAAGGTTACTTAGAGAGTTTGGAATGGATGTAATAATGACAGCCCCTCAAGTAACCTATAGAGTAAATATACTTTGAGACAAATTAAGTGAATATTCTAGACTTGAAGCTAAACTTATAGAAAATCAAAAATGACAAAAAGTAACTCAAATAATGATTTCAAATCCAGAAGATTTGCCTGAACAAGGTAGGTATTTAAGTATTGAGGAACCAATTGCAAAAGTGGAAATTATCACTCCTCAGGCTTATGTTTGAAATCTTATGCAGTTATCTCAAGAAAGAAGATGAATTTTTAAAAATCAACAATTTATTGATAGTGATAGGGTAATGATTACTTATGAATTGCCTATGAATGAGTTAATTTGAGATTTCTATGATGAAATAAAATCACTTTCTTCAGGTTATGCTTCTCTAAATTATGAATTTTTGACTTTTAGAGAAGATGATTTAGTAAAATTGGAAGTTTTAATAGCTGATGAAAAAGTAGATGCACTTGCTTTTATTTGTCATAGAGATCAAGCAAGAACTTTGTGATGAAAAATCTGTAAAAATCTAAAAGAAACAATTCCAAAAGCTCTTTTTGCTATAAAAATTCAAGCAGTTGTTTGAGCTCAAGTTGTAGCAAGGGAAAATATTTCAGCTCTTAGAAAAGATGTAACTGCAAAACTTTATGGTTGAGATATTTCTAGAAAGAAAAAACTTTTACAAAAGCAAGCAAAAGGTAAAAAGAAGATGAAACAATTCTGAAAAGTAAGTTTACCTAGTGAAGCATTTGTTAATTTATTAAAAAAATAAAAATTTTTGACTTTCAAAACAAAATAATTAAATTAAGAATGTTTAGATAATTATGAATTTTGATAATGACTATTTTACTAAACATTTTTTAATCCTTATCCAAAGGCCATTTTCATGGACCTTTTTTTATTTTGTAAAAAATAATTATGAGAAAAATATTAATTTTTTTATTACTGATTTTTTGAACACATATAACTCATGCAAATTATAATGATGAATGTTGAATAGAGATAAACAATGATTGATGAGATAAACCAGCAGCATATAATCTAGAAAACAATAATATAGCTTTAGAAACTCATAATATAAAACAAAAATATTTTTTAAACTCAACTTCAAATACTCAAACAAATACATGAATAATATATAATAAAAATATAAATTTAAGTTTTAAAAATTATACATGAGAAAAAATCCTTAGTTATCAAGATTTATGAATAGACATAAATACTATAAATTCTAATGATAGTTATTTTGATTATCTATATAAAACAGGCTCTATAATCTATGTAGCTAATCCAATTGACCAATGAAAAATATATAAAATAAATTTAGAAACTAAAAAATTAGAAAAATTTAATAATCTAGCTAATAATAATTTTAATTTTCTATTTACTCAAGATTGATATATCTACTACAAAAATCAAATAGATGAAAATAAGATATATAAAATAAAAGAAACTTGTAGTAATCCAAATGCAAAATGATTTGAGATTTGAAATAATAAACAAACAAATTACATATTTGAAAAATGAGAATACATATACTATTCAAATCCAGATGATAAAAATAGATTGTATAAAATAAAAAAAGATTGAAGTGATTTAAATAATAATTGAATAAAAGTATCAAATAAATGAGTAAGAAAAGATTGATATTCTAGCTGATTAAATTGAACTTATGAATATATGTATTTATTTTCAGATAATAGTTATATATATGTAAAAGATGATAAATGAATATATAAAATAAATATAGAAGATAATAATTTAGATGATATAACTCAAATATACTATATTTGAGATAGTAATAATATAGAGTATATTGATTTTGACTGAGAATATTTTTATTTTTTAGAAAATAAAGAAGATATAGATTGAAATGAAAAAAATAATTATTATAAAATAAAAAAAGATTGAACAAATAAACAATTAATTTTTACAAGTAACTGGGAATATACTTATGATTATTTTGATGATTACAATTTTACAGATGAAAATTATATATATGCATTTAATGAAGTAGATTTCAAATTATATAAAATATCAAAAAATTGAGATACATTGAATAAACAACCAGAAAAACTTTTTGATGAAAAACAAATAAATAAACTATTAGTAGATAAACAAGATAATTCATTGTATTATTTTACACCAAGAGATTTATTTAATATCTATAAATATAATCTAGACTGAACAAATAAACAATTACTTAAAAATGATTGAATCTATAATTCAGAAGAAATAATACTAAATTCAGAAATAGAGAATTTACAAGTAAAAGTAAATTCAAATAATAGGAACTATAAATTCTATTTATCAAATACACAAAATACAAAAGAAATATACAATTCTCAAACAGATAATATTTTTATAGATATAGATAATGCTTGAATGTTTATACAATGAATGGATTGACTATCTCAAACAGATAAAGACTTTCTATCAAAAATAAATCCATGAGATGAATTGATACTAAACAAAGCTACAGATAATATAAGAGTACAAATAGAATCAAAAATTATCTCATCAGATGATAGTTTTGCAATAATATATTTTACAAAACCATTAGAAAATATACAAGATAGATTTGAATTACAAACAATAGATAAAGTAGAAAGAAACTACACTCAAATCCCAAACACATCACTAAACTGAGAAACAAAACTAAACTTGCAAGACCTATTTTGAGAAAATACAGGAAAATTATATTACAAACTAGAACTAAACCAAACTGGAGAAGAAAACAATATCTCAAATCTAGAAATCACAAACTGAGATTTACAAAAACAAATAGACTTCTGAGAAATAACTCTTACTCAACAAGTAAAAGAACCATATCAAGAAAAAAGAAAATTATGATTATGAGCTTATATCTGAAAACAACAAATGTGAAGTGGGATTATATTAGGATATAGTTTTGAAAATAAGGAAAATGTAGATGTAAGGATGGTAGTAGATGTATATAAAGAATATAATCCAGAGATATATAAAACATATACTTGAGCATACTCAAAAAATTCAAATTGAGAATTAATAATATGAAAAGATTTAGAAGCATGATGATATTTATGGAAAGCATATCTAGAAACAAGAGATTGACAAAAAAGTAAATTAACAAGAGTAAGTTTAAGAGAACATCCAGATATATTGGATGCAGATTTCAAAATCTTTGATTGATTTGAACCATATGCAAATGGTTATAAATTTATGAATAATAGTCCAAATCCAAATATTTTAAGTTGAGGAGTATTGTATGTTGTAAACTCAGAGAAAACTAACAAAAGTGATAAATTAGAATTTGATAGAGAAATAATTGACTGAAATAAATGGAATATATTTAATAATGTATTTGATATTCCAGATGAAAGAAGAAGAGTAGATAGTTTTATATGAATATGATTAAATTGAACTTGAGCATTTCAATGATGAAATTGTTTTTGAATGTCATTATCAGCAATGGCAAAATATAGATGATATAATGATTTTTTAAATAAATATGCAAAATGATTAAATGATAATATATGAACTTGAACTATTTGGGAGAAAATACAAGAACCAAATACTAAACCAACAAATGTTGCATACAAAAAGAGTTTATGGGATATAGATAATGATAATTTAAAATGAATTTTAGCATTACAAATATATCAATATTGAAAAGATATTAAAGATTTACAAAAAAAATTTGATAAAAAATCAAATAACTGAATGAATGTAGTAGAACAATTTAAAAATAATCCAGATAAAAATTATATATTATTTATTTGATGAAAAAAAGCTGAAAATAAAGAAGAACAATGACATGCAGTAGTTCCATATAGACTAGAAAAAGAAAATGATTATTATAAACTATATGTTTGGGATAATAATATACCTTATCCTAATATAATTGATAAGGTTGATTGAGAAGATACAAATTTTAATGCATATAAACAATATATAAAAATATACTCAGATTGATCTTGGTATTATGAAGATCTTAAAAAAGACTGGCCTATTACAACTGTTATCTGACTTGTAGATATAGATAATCTAGTTTCTCTGCCAAAACAAACAAGAGTTGTATGAACAGATGAAAATGAAATAAAGTATGGATTAACTTGAGATGCAAATATATACCTAGAAGATGAAAATTGAAATATTACTTGATACAAAGATTGAGAAACATTAGAACAAATTCCTTGAACTGAAGTATATAAAGAAGTATGAATAGTAAAATGACAACAAATAAAAAACACATATAAACAAATATATATTCCAGATACTACTAAACTAGATATATCAAAATTAAAACTAAAAATACAATCAACAGAAAATGAGACATATAATCTAAATGTAATCTCAAAAGACTTTTTCACATACTTCCAAAACATAGAAACCAACTCATGAGACCTAGATGAATTTAAAATCACAAGAGAAGATATACAAGTAAATTTTGATAAAAACAAAACTTGAGACTATGACCTACTAGTAGATAACTTCAAAGATAATTGAACTTGAACAGTATTTATACCACAAGTAAAAACTAAAATATTACATGAATACCAAATCAACTGGGACAGAGTAGTAAAAGATGAAAAATGAGCTATTACATACAAACTAGATACAAACAATGACTGACAACTAGATAATAAAGACAAACAAATAGAATTAAATCCACAATATATAGACAATACAGCACCAATTACAAAACTAAAAATTAAATGATTTAAACTACCAAAAATAAATAAAGTCAAAAATTGATTTAAGTTTTGAAAACATAAAAATAAAGATGATGAAAACAAAGAAGAACTAGATAAATACTTAAACCAAGTAAAAATCAAATTAAAAGCAAAAGATAACAAAGATTGAACCTGATTAGAAAATATATACTATAGCCTAAACAACTGAGAATATATAAAATATAGAAAAGAAATAAAGCTAAAAAAACCTTGAAAATATATACTAAAATACTACTCAAAAGATTTATTCTGAAATAAAGAAAAAATAAAAGAATATAAATTTGAAATAGTAAATCCAAGAGATAAGATGAAAGAAGAATTAAAAAAGAAAAAAGAAGAAATTAAGAAAGAACTAAAAAAAGATTTAAAAGAATGTAAAAGTAAGTTTAATTTTAAAAATAAATTTAAACATAATTTTAAAGATAGAGATTAATAAATAAACAAATAATTATGAAAAAATTATTAAATAAAATAAAAGAACTATACAAAAAATCATCATTATTTAGAATAATAATTATACTCCTAATATGAGCATTAATAATATTTGAATGAAAAAATATATATGTAGACAGATACAACTTTCAACAATTAGAAAAAGCTAAGAAGGTAGTGGAAAATCTAAAATGAGAACAAAAACTTTATCGGGCAAGAGGTTTAAAAGATTTTAATTATCAATTTGATACAGATATAGAGCCCTTAGACAAGAGATATTGTTATGATGTATATTATGATACAAACCCAACATGACCATGATATGTATTTACATTTTGATTTAAATTACATTCATTGTTGTATAAGTTAAGGTATTGATGAGAATATTATAAATATCCAAATTGAATACATAAATCAGAACCATCAGAACAATGTAAAAAAGAAATGGAAATATCATCAAAATTATGATGATATAGATGAATGCCAGCTTGTGCATGATTAAATTATTATTATTACAGATATATGAGAATAGTAAATAATCCATGTGAAAGATAAAAAACACTAGTGAAACTAGTGTTTTTTCTTGAACCTGACTAGAAAATATATATTATAGCCTAAACAACTGAGAATATATAAAATACACAAAGCAAATAAAATTAAA